>CAMLEM010000378.1 GCA_946479005.1 uncultured Chitinophagaceae bacterium
GGAGGTTAGCAGGCATATAACATTTCTTTTATACTGTTTACGTTTAATAAACCGTTCACAGAAGATGGATTCAATTTTGCTCCCGGTGAGGCCAATATCTATGAAAAATTCTACATACCTGCTTATTTTATTAAGCTTTTTTGTCACCGCGTGCGGCTCATCCGTGTCGCATATTTTTGGGAAGAAGACCCCGCACGAAAAGTACGCGGACACCCTGGAGGATACCGGAGCGGCCAATTCACCTGAAGGGCGTCTATGGCTGGCCGCGGCCGAAAAGGCGATCACCCATGCCCAGCCCGTTTCACTTCCCTACCGTTTGAAAGGATATTTCCAGGAAGATAAGCCCAGGGCCCTGGGTCTTTCGTTCACCGCCAAACGAGGGGAAAGGATCCAACTGGAACTCACCCGCGACGAGCATATGGCGCTTTATGCCGACCTGTTTCAATTAAATGAGGTTGAAACCAGGCATGTCCAATCCATCGAACCTGGTAACAATGCCTTCAGTTTTGACGTAGCAGAAACCGGTAATTATATAATCCGCCTGCAACCCGGGATCGCCGTGGCCGGGAACTTCGCGCTGGCAATGAATGTGGGTCCCAGCCTGGATTTTCCCGTTACAGGAACAAAGGCCAGGGTGGGAAGCGTTTGGGGCGATTCCAGGGATGGAGGTAAAAGGAGCCACGAAGGCATTGACATTTTTGCGCCTAAGAAAACTCCCGTGGTAGCCATTGCAGATGGTTATATCAGTTCCGTTAAGAATGGTGGTTTGGGTGGGAAAACAGTCAACCTTCGTCCAACAGGCACTAATTACTCCTTATACTATGCCCACCTCGATGAACAACTGGTCACTGAGGGACAGTATGTAAAGAAAGGCGAGGTTTTAGGCACCGTGGGAAACACGGGGAATGCCCGCACCACGCCACCTCATCTTCATTTTGGGATATATACCTACGGAGGAGCGATCGATCCTTTGCCCTTTGTGAACAGGGTAAACAAAAAAGCCTCAGCCCTTCCGGCGAAAGAAATTGCGGGGCATCACCTGAAACTTCTAAAAACTCAAAAATCCAGCAGGGGAGAGAACCTGGCGATGAATACCACGCTTGTACCCATCGCGGTAACAGCAAAAGGATATATCGCTGAAGACGATAATGGGTTCTTGCATCACACTCCATTCAATGCGGTCAAAGCGGTTAGGACAATAAATTCCTCCACTGCCATAAAGCAGAATTCGGAACGGGAAAATAAGGCGCTTTAATTGAGCTCAAGTCACCCACTGAAAATTCCAGGCAAAATATTTATTGATCTTCAGCCTATTACAAAGGTGCCCTGAAAAATAACTTTCCAAATTTTAGGTCGGCGTTTTGATCCGGGCTATCTTTGCACCCCCTTAAGAAACCTTGAGGGTGATCGCGGGGGATAGCCCGGATCATTTATTTAAAAAGAACAATCATAATGAGCAAACTACATTTTACAACAAAACACGCGAACGAGGCTACCGTTAAGCGCAACTGGTACGTTGTGGACGGTACTAATCAAACCGTAGGTCGTATGTGTTCGAGGATCGCAGCGATGCTTCGCGGCAAGCACAAAGCCTCTTACACTCCGCACGTGGATACCGGCGATTACATCGTGGTAATTAATTGCGAAAAGGTCGTATTCACCGGCAACAAGCTGGAAGAAAAGATCTATGATCATTTTACCGGTTATCCCGGGGGCCTGAAAGAAGAAAAGGCGATCAACCTGCAAAAGCGTCGCCCTGAAGTGATCATTGAAAGGGCTGTGAAGGGAATGCTTCCCAAGAATCGCCTCGGCAGGAAGATGTATAAAAAATTATTCGTGTATGCCGGCGCCGAGCACCCGCATACTGCGCAGCAACCCAAGGAACTGAAATTTTAACCCGTCTCTTAAATCTCGAAAAGTAAAAAAATGGAAAAACAGAAAAATGGTGTTGGTCGTCGTAAAGAAGCCGTAACAAGGGTTTTCGTTTCCAAGGGAGACGGGAAGATCACGGTGAACGACAAAGACTACAAAAATTATTTTCCGCTGGTGTACCTGCAAAACCAGGTGGAGCGCCCGTTCAAATCCATCGATGCAGTTGGCAAGTTCGATGTGAAGATCAATGCCTCCGGCGGAGGTTTGAAAGGGCAGGCGGAAGCCGCTATGCTCGGTATCTCGCGTGTGCTTGTTGATATGAACCCTGATTTCAGGCCTGCCCTGAAAGCTGCGGGTCTTCTCAAGCGTGACCCGCGTTCTGTGGAGCGTAAGAAATTCGGTCATAAGAAAGCCCGCAGAAGCTACCAGTTCTCTAAACGTTAACCGGCCCGGCTTAAGCAGCCGCCAATTTTTGAAAACAGCTAACAAGAAAAAAATAGTATGGAGAATAATACTTCACTGCAGCAGCAGCTTCTCGAAGCAGGTGTTCATTTCGGTCACCTGAAAAAGAAGTGGAATCCCAAGATGTTGCCTTACATCTTTGCTGAAAAGAAAGGCATTCACATCATCGACCTGAACAAAACCGTGGAGTGCCTGCAGGAAACAGCTGCGGCGCTGAAACAGATCGCCCGCAGCGGAAAGAAGATCCTGTTCGTGGGAACCAAGAAGCAGGCGAAGGACATTGTGAATGAATCAGCCAAGAGAGTGAATATGCCCTTCGTCACGGAGCGCTGGCTCGGTGGTATGCTTACCAACTTCAATACCGTCCGCAAAAGCGTAAAGAAGATGCAGAGCATTGAAAAAATGCTGGGCGATGGTTCTTTCGACAGCATTACGAAGAAAGAGCGCCTCACGCTCAGCCGCGACCGCGATAAAATGGATAAGGTGTTGGGTGGTATCACCCAGTTGGGTCGTGTGCCGGCCGCCCTGTTCATCGTGGATATTGGTCACGAGCACATCGCCCTGGCAGAGGCCAAGCGTTTGGGCATTAT
>CAMLEM010000379.1 GCA_946479005.1 uncultured Chitinophagaceae bacterium
GTTTTTGACGACTTTTTCAGGGATAGGGGCCCAGTCTTCCCACCGCCCTTCCTATCCCCGGACCTATTTCCGGAACCCGATGAACATCCCCATTGACCTCTCAGCGAACTTCGGCGAACTCAGAACAAACCACTGGCATATGGGCCTGGATATCCGGACCCGCCAGAAAGAAAACCTCCCGGTACACGCTGCCGCTTCCGGTTTTATTTCCAGGATCGGCATCAGGCCGCAGAGCTTCGGGCGGTTCATCGTTATCGAACATCCCAACGGGCTTTCCACCCTGTATGCTCATCTCAACGATTTTTATCCCGCCCTGGAGAAGTATGTAACATCCAAACAATATGAGAAAGAATCCTGGGCCATCGAATTAAAACTGGAGCCCCGCCAGTTTCCCGTTTCAAAAGGCCAGTTCATCGCCTTCAGCGGAAACACGGGAGGATCGCAGGGACCGCACCTGCACTTTGAGATATTTGATACCAGAACTGAAAAAAGACTGAACCCTTTGCTGTTTGATATGGGGGTGAAAGATAATGTTCCGCCTACCCTGGTGAAACTCGCGCTTTATGATCTCAGCCGGAGCGTGCATACGCAATCGCCGATGCTTTATAATTTAAAGAAAACAGACAGCGGTTACATCGTGACCAAACCTTCCGTCACTGAGGTAGGATTCCGGGAACTGGGTTTTGCCATCCAGGCAAACGACAAGGTTTCAGGCTCCACAAACCCGAACGGAATATTTTCAGCCAAGCTATACCTGGATGATGAGCCCATTTCGGGATTTGTAATCGACAGCATTGATTACGACGAGACGCTTTATATGAACGCGCATATTGATTACAGTTATAAAGCCAACGGCGGCGTTTTCCTCCAGCAGCTTTCGCGGATGCCGGGAGACAGGGGATCCGCCTATCACGAGTACGGGCAGGGAGGCATCATCGAGTTGAATGACACAGCCATACATCAAATCACCATCGATGTGAGGGACGCGCACGGCAACAGTTCCTGGATAATCTTTAAAGTCAGGTACAGTGAAAGTCTTGCAGCAATGCAGCCGGTAAGGGAAGGCCGGGAATCCCTTTTACCCGGAAAGAACTCGCTCATTGAAAAACCCGATTTCCGGGTGGAAGTTCCGGCAGGAGCAGTATATGACGCCGTCCCCATTCATTATTTCAGAACAAAAAGCACGGAGCCGAATTCAGTATCGGCCATACATCAGCTGAACGATCAAACCATTCCTCTTCACAAAGAAATTACCGTTAGCCTTCGTCCCGACGGGGAGATCCCGGAGGGAGGGATCGACCGCCTTATTTTACAGAGGACCGGGAAAGGCAGTACGGTCAGGAAAGTGAACCTGGAGAACGGCTGGGTGAAAGGAAATTTTGATGAGTTTGGGAAATTCCAGCTGCTGGTAGATATCTCGGCGCCTACGATCAATGAACCCGGGAAAGGCGATACCATTGACCTCAGCAGGTCGTCCAGGATCATTTTCTCCCCGAAAGATGATATCGGCATTGTAAAAAAATTCCGCGCTGAGCTCGATGGCCAATGGCTCCGGTTCACAAACGACAAAAGCCGGAACTGGATCTACCATTTCGACGACAGGTGGAGTTATGGAGTGCGACAGTTACGGGTTGTCATCGAGGACCACGCGGGAAATATCACCGATAAAAACTGGTGGATCCGCAGGGAACCTTACACGCCTCCACCGCCGAAGAAGAAGCCGGTGAAGAAGAAGAGGAATTAAGGGCAACTTGCCGCAATTTTTATCCGATTCATCATAACTAATCCCTGGTATGATGAAACACACACTCGTTTTCGCATTTGCCTGCGTTACATTCAGTGCCATTGCGCAGGACTCCACAATGCCGGCATCGCGGCCGGTAGAATTATTCACTTCTGAACGCGCCATCAATGCAAATACGCCCGGTACCATTGGCAAAGGCCGGATGGCTTTCCGCGTCGCCCATAATTTTGGCGATATCGCCGGAAAGAACGGGGGGATCAAAAAGTTCTGGGGACTTGACGCCAGCTCTGACATTCGAATCGGTTTTGATTTCGGGATCGGGGAGAAATTCGATCTCATCGTTGGCCGTGCAAAAGGAGGGAGCCTGGTGCAACAACTCTGGGAGTTTGCGATCAAATACCAGCTGCTTCAACAAATGGAAAATGGTTCCGGTTCTCCCATCGCGGCCACCCTGTACACCAATATGGTGATCTCGAGTCAGCCCGAAAATGCATTGCCCAATCTTGAGAACAGCTATGAAGATTTCGGAGACCGGGTAAGCAACCTGTTTCAATTGATCCTTGCCCGGAAATTCGGGGGCGTAACGGTTTCTGTTCTGCCTACTTATCTCACCCGCGGTTATGCGCTGCCTTATGATGAAAAGAATTATTTCGCCCTGGGATGGGCATTACGAGTGCCTGTCATCCCCAGGAAATTCAATATCCTGGTGGATTATTTCCACGTTTTTCGTGATGATGCGGTAAAACGGGCTTTTTATGAAAACATCCAGCGGCGGTTCTATGACCCTCTCGGAATCGGGTTCGAATACATCACACCGGGGCACGTTTTCCGGATGAATTTCACAAATTCCACCGACATTTTACCAAACAGGTTCATCCCAAACACATTCACTTCCTGGAGCAAGGGCCAGTACCGCTGGGGATTCACCATTTCCCGGAATTTCAGGTTGTGGAGGTGACCAGCCATTCAATCTCCCCGAAATCGAATTCTTCTTCGAATGCGTGCCGGAGGATGAGCTTTCCCTGGAGACTGACTCCTATTACGTGCGCTTCAAAAATGCGGGCGTCTTTCTTAAACCTGACCATCTCGCCTTTTTTGTAAAGGCATTGATTGTAGATTTCAAAGAAAGGCCGGGACCCGGAACGGAGGAATTCATCGAAATTTTCCTCCCATTTT
>CAMLEM010000380.1 GCA_946479005.1 uncultured Chitinophagaceae bacterium
TCCAGGATGCCACCGAAGAACAGATCATCGAAGCGGCACGGATCGCCAATGCCCACGACTTCATCATCAAAAAAGAGGGCGGTTACCAAAGCAATATCGGCGACAGGGGGACCAAGCTCAGTGGTGGTGAAAGGCAAAGGCTCACGATCGCCAGGGCGGTGCTGAAAAATCCGCCCATCCTGATCCTCGATGAGGCCACATCCTCTCTCGATACGGAAAGCGAACGACTGGTGCAGGACGCGATCAATAATATGATGCAGAACCGGACCAGCATCGTCATCGCGCACAGGTTATCTACCATCCGCCACGCGGATGAGATCATTGTGTTGCAAAAAGGGAAAATCGTAGAGCGGGGAGATCACGATGAGTTGATCAGGCAGAACGGGTTTTATAAGAGGCTTGTGGATATGCAGGAGTTGAAGTAATCGTAACAGCCGGACGCGGCGGCGCAGCGAAGCGGCGTACTCAGCAATCGATTTTTTCGCCGCGGTCGCTGCACCTCTGCGCCGCCGCGTCCGGCTGTTTATTTCAGGATCTCTCTCGAAATCACCAGCTTCTGTATCTCCGAAGTCCCCTCCCCAATGGTGCAAAGCTTCGCGTCGCGGTAATGTTTTTCTACGGGAAAATCTTTGGTGTAACCGTAGCCGCCGAATACCTGCACGGCCTCGTTTGCCACTTTTACCGAAACTTCACTCGCATAATATTTTGCCATCGCCGCTTCTTTTGTCATCGGGAGATCGCGGTTCTTCAGGTCACAGGCCTGCAGGATCAGGAGGTCGGAGGCTTCGATCTCCGTGGCCATATCCGCCAGCTTGAAGGAAATCCCCTGGAAGCTGGAGATCGGTTTATCGAACTGGTAGCGCTCCTGTGAATATTGCAGGGCCGCTTCGTAGGCGCCCTTCGCGATCCCCAGCGCCAGCGAAGCGATCGAGATCCTTCCCCCGTCGAGCACTTTCATCGCCTGTTTGAAGCCATCTCCCACCTCACCCAGCCTGGCATCATCGGATACGCGGCAATTCTCAAAGATCATTTCCGCGGTTTCGCTGGCGCGCATTCCCAGCTTGTTTTCTTTTTTACCGGCGCTGAATCCGGGGTTATTCATCTCCACGATGAAAGCGGTCGAATTATTCTTCGCGCGGGGCTCACCGGTTCGGCACATCACTACCGCCACATCGCCGCTCTTCCCGTGCGTGATCCAGTTCTTGGTACCATTGATGATCCATCCATCCCCATCCTTCACGGCCGTGCAGCGCATATTGCCAGCATCACTGCCGGTATTGGCTTCTGTCAGTCCCCAGGCGCCGATCCATTCGCCGGTGGCGAGTTTGGGAAGATATTTTTTCTTCTGTGCTTCGCTGCCGAAAGAAAGAATATGTCCCGTGCAAAGAGAATTATGTGCCGCCACGCTCAGGCCGATGGATCCACACACCTTAGATATCTCTTCGATCACGGTCTTGTATTCGTAATAAGAAAGACCCGCTCCTCCATATTCTTCGGGCACCAGCACTCCCATCAATCCTAATTTTCCCATCTCCCTAAAAAGAGGCACAGGAAATTCCTGGGTCTCATCCCACTCCATCACGTGGGGTTTGATATGTTTCTGCGCGAAGTCTCTCGCTGTTTGCGCTACCTGGCTGGTCAGTTCGTTCCTTTGAAAATTCATTACTTTGTATAGATTGGCTTTTTCAATTAATAACTATGCCACTCCATTCCGGGGTGGCACAGTCTTGGGCCTTTTCGTAATAAGCAAGCAATCGTTACTGCTATTCTTTAAAGGCGATGCAATATAGGGGATTTTGGAGGAAACTAACAAGTGTTAGCATTCATTATTTACACATTGATAACCAACCCATCCCAGGCCAGGTGAATTCCATCCGGTAATCCTGCCTCCACTTCCCCGTGCAATCCCAGCTGGTGAGAGATATGTGTAAAATAGGCCGTAGGGACCTTGAGTTCCCTTACGAGTGCGATGGCCTCTTCAAGGCTAAAATGCGAAATATGTTTTTTCTGGCGGAGGGCATTTAAAACCAGCACCTCGCTTCCACGGATCTTCTCCTTCTCGTCATCATCGATCCGGTTGGCATCGGTGATATAGGTGAAATTGCCAAAACGGAAACCCAGTACCGGCATTTTCAGGTGCCAGACCTGGATGGGCAGAACGGGGATATCGCCTACCACGAAGGGTTCCAGGTCAATGGTGTGCATCTCCAGTTCAGGGATGCCGGGGTATTTCGTATCCGTGAATGCGTAATAAAAATCCCGGCGCAGGGCTTCTTCCGTGAGGGAGTCGGCATAGATATGCATCGCTTTCCTGGAGAAAAAATTATAGGCACGAATATCATCCAACCCCGCGAGGTGGTCCTTATGCGGGTGGGTGTAGATAACCGCGTCGAGCTTTCTCACTTTTGCACGCAACATCTGGTAACGGAAATCGGGACCGGTATCTACCACGATCCTTGTTTCAGCAGATTCTACAAGGATACTTGACCTCAGCCGTTTGTCTTTTTTGTCTGTGGAAACGCATACCTCGCAGTCGCAGCCGATCATCGGGACGCCGCTGCTGGTGCCGGTACCTAGAAAAGTGATCGTTAGAGGGGGACAACGCATGCTCAAAACTAGGGATAGAAATACAATGGAACACGGATTGGACGGATGACACACTTCGACTTCGCTCAGGACCTCGGATTTTCACGGATTTGCTACCTGAAATTCGAGAAGTTTGACGTGTTTCGAACTTGGGGAAACAGAACCGTGAAAATCCCTGTCTGCTGACAGGCAGGCCTCCAATCCGAGGTCCCTGAAATCGAAGGGTTCATCGTGTTCCATTAGATCTTCCATCAAATGCAAACCTTGCTAACTATTCTCGGGTTCCATCCCGTTCATAATGCCGGAATACAGTTTCCTAGC
>CAMLEM010000381.1 GCA_946479005.1 uncultured Chitinophagaceae bacterium
ATAAAAAAAGCGCCGGCCAAAACATCCACTTCGTTGGTCTGGTCGGCCGATAAATGACCAAGGTGATAACGTGCAAAGGTTCTTGAACGCGGAAATACCCGGGCAAAACCAAAAAGTTTATACAGGGAGGTCAGCGGCGACGGGAAGGCTCGTTTCGATTCTGCGAGGAATTTTCCGCTTCCATCAAGCATCCGGCAACCCAGGGCCCCGGCTTCCGGATGCCTTTCCAGGAAATCAATGCAATCGCGAAAACAGTTCTCCGGAACGATCGTATCGGGGTTGAGAAAGATCACATATCTGCCCCGGCTGGGTGCCAGGCCCTGGTTACAGGCTTTTGCAAATCCAAGGTTTTGCTCGTTTTGAATAAAGATGACGCCCGGAAAAAGGGGCTTCAGGTAGTCGATGCTTTTATCGCGTGAGTCATTATCCACCACGATCACCTCTCCTTCCATTCCCTCCAGGGCTGCCTGCACGGAAAAAAGGCATTGCTCGAGGAAATGCCTGACATTGTAGTTCACTATGATCACCGAGATTAACATCCGTGCATACTCTTCAGCAACAAATATATATTACGGTTTTATCTTTGATTATGTTTAAATCCACGCTGGTCAGTGCAGCCCGGGCAGGAGCGGAGCAGATCCTGAAGTATTTCAACGGCACTTTTAGCATCTCCAATAAAGAAGGAGTGAATAACCTGGTGACGGAAGCTGACCACGCTTCGGAGAAAGCAATTATGGAGGTGATCAAGTCGGCTTTTCCCCAGCACCAGGTACTTGCGGAAGAGGCCGGGGAGATCCTTCAGGACTCCAGTTACAAATGGATCATCGACCCGATAGACGGTACCGTGAACTTTGCTCACGGCATACCACTCAACTGTGTTTCCATTGGACTGGAATATGAAGGAGAGATGATCCTTGCCGCGGTTTTCAACCCGCATATGAATGAATTCTTCCTGGCAGAAAAAGGAGAAGGCGCCACCTTGAATGATCGCCCGATCCGGGTGAGCGAAGAAGCCAGCGCCATGAAAGCCTGCCTCGTCACCGGGTTTCCTTACACATACATCAATACGTCCAACGGCCCCCTGGAGGTCTTTGAAAGATTCATCCGAAAAGGCGTACCCGTACGTAGGCTGGGATCGGCAGCGATCGATCTTTGCTGGGTGGCCGCAGGAAGATTCGATGGTTTTTATGAGCACAAGCTTGAACCCTGGGATAGCGCTGCCGGCTATCTCATCGTGGAGGAGGCCGGGGGAAAGGTGACAGATCACCTCGGTAATAAATTTTCCGTCTACCAGCACAAGGTGCTGGCCACAAACGGTAGGATCCACGATGAAATGGTGCGGATCATTAACGGAGAAGAGAAAAAATAAATTATGGAAACAAGAACTGAAATTTCATCGCTGGGAGAGTTTGGCCTCATTGACCACGTGACAAAGAACATAGAGATTCAAAATGCTTCCAGTGTGCTCGGTGTAGGCGATGACGCGTCCGTACTTGATCATTTCGGAAAGCAGACCGTGATCACCACAGACCTTCTTCTCGAAGGTGTTCATTTCGATCTCGTGTACACTCCCCTGAAACATCTTGGTTATAAAAGCGTGGTGGTAAACCTTAGTGATGTTTATGCGATGAATGCCACGCCAGCTCAGATCCTGCTCGGGCTTGGCATCAGCAACCGTTTCAGCGTAGAAGCTGTGGATGAATTTTATGAAGGCGTGTATGCGGCCTGCAGCCGTTATGGCGTGGACCTGGTAGGAGGTGATATCACCAGTTCGAATAAAGGGCTGATCATTTCAGTCACCGCCATTGGCGAGGTATCTCCCGATAAATACATCAGGAGAAATACGGCTCAAAAAGGAGATCTTATCTGTGTAAGCGGGGACCTGGGCGCGGCCTATGTGGGGCTTCTTTTCCTGGAAAGGGAGAAAAAGATCTTCCTGGAAAGTCCCCGTGTACAGCCTGATCTCGAAGGGGAATCCTATGTCATCGGCCGCCTGCTGAAACCAGAAGCAAGAAAAGACATCGTGGAGTTCTTTTCCAACAGCGGGATCATACCTTCTGCTATGATCGACGTGAGTGACGGGTTAAGCTCCGACCTCCTTCATATTTGCCGCCAAAGCGGCCTGGGCTGCGTACTATACGAGGATAAGATCCCCGTTTCTGAAGAAATGAAAAAAGCCGCCTTTAAGTTCGAGATCGATCCCACTGCCTGCGCTCTCAGCGGGGGGGAAGATTATGAACTTCTTTTTACACTCCCGCAGGCCGACTACGATAAGCTGGTTTTGAATGAACAAATAAGTGTGATCGGCTATATGACAGAACCCAGCGAAGGCGTTCATATCTTCACACGTGGCGGAAACAAACACGAGCTGACCGCCCAGGGCTGGAACCATTTAAAAAAATAGCGTACCGTATATATGAAGTTTCCGGGGTATTTGAGGTGTTTCGCGATCGCGGGGATAGTGTTCATCCTGGGTTCCTGTTCCGTTTCCCGGTCCCATCTCTCTCCCACCCGTTATTATGATCGCGCTGAATTGGAAAGGGATTATGATCTCTACCGCAGGATCCTGGAAACGCATCATCCCAGTCTTTACTGGTACACCTCCAAAGACAGCATGGAAACGTATTTCAACGCCGGCAGGGAACAATTGAAGGATTCGATGAATGAGCCGGAGTTCAGGAGATTGCTCGCATATGTCACTTCAAAGATCAATTGCGGGCATACAAGTGTGCGGCCCTCTCGCGCGTGGGTGAAATACAGTGATACCGTGAGGTTGGGAAGAATGTTCCCCCTGACGATGAAGGTTTGGGAAGACGCGATGGTCGTAACGCAAAGCCTTATTCGCCGCGATTCCATTTTTAAAAGAGGCA
>CAMLEM010000382.1 GCA_946479005.1 uncultured Chitinophagaceae bacterium
TGCCGGACTATAGAGCGAATAGAACTTATACAGGTAATCCCAGCGCATCTGGTCGATCACAATACCCACCACCAGTTTCGGGCGCGGGACAGGTTGGGCGCCGGCCGGGTGCAGCAAGGAGATGGCGCTGATAAGGGTAATGACTACTAGCCGCATTTTTTTAAACAAATGTAGTTTTTCCCGCTTACTTGACTTACCTGATGGGAGTGCAATGTTCACTTAGAATGAGAACCTTTCCTCCATCCTTGATGAGTGTTACGCTGCAGCGCTGCCGGTCAACGAAAGGCTTACCTAAATAAGTACCCCTGCCCTTCCAGGTGGTATTTACCACAGCGGTATTTCCCTCAATGATGATGCTCACCTGCTCTCTTAATACAGATTCCAAAAGGTAATCATTGGACCCGGCCGTCTTTACCAGGCTATTCCGGTCGAACACACCTCCCGACTGTGTAAAATAGAGATAATGCGCGGCTACGATGGAGTCCACGCCTTCTGCATTCTTGTTCTTCCAGTCCTCATCGAACTGGTGAATGGCGGCCGCGGCTTCTTCCGCTGTGATGAATTCCTTTCGGTTACAGGAAAGGATCATAACGGCAAGGGATAGGCAGAAAATCAGTTTCATACTGCGCGCAAAGATAACCGATGGGGTTTTTGTCAACGTCCATTTTTCTCCAGTCGCCGGAAAAGGAGGGCTGCTGCAATGGAAATGGAACCCACCACCCACCACAATACCTGGAATCCGGCACCCTGGGCCAGCAGGGCGCCAAGCATCGGACCCAGGGTTTGTGCCGCCGACCAAGACATCGTATAAAGAGCGGCATACTGTCCCATATTGTTCTTCTGGGTCCTGGATATCCAATAGCTGTTCATAAATGGCATTGAAAGGATCTCACCCAGGGTGATCATTATGATCACCGCCAGGGCAAGTGCCGCGCCTCCCCCCGGAATGTTCAGGAAAATAAATCCAAGCCCCACGGTAAATACCCCCAGCGCAATAAAGAACAGGTTCCTTTTCCTCGGCTCCAGCCGGTAAACCAGTACCATTTCTATCAAAGCGATCAACAACCCGTTCACCGCCATCAGTAACCCGATAAAAGGCTCTGAAAACTGCATTTCTTTTTTAAAAAAAACAGGAAGGTTGGTGAATATCTGGAAGAAGCAACAGGCGAACAGCATCGTGACCGTAGCAAAAACCAGGTAGGTCCTGTCTTTGAACACGGACCGGATCAGTAGATCTTCAGGCGCCGCAGCGCCCCCTGTTTTCTTTTTAACAGGTTTCAGGAACAGGGCGATGAGGATCGCTGCGGAAATATTGGTGCAGCCATCCACCCAGAATAGAAGTTCGTAGTCAATGTGGGCAATGATCCCGCCGATCCCGCTGCCAAGGGCCCACCCCAGGTTTATCGCCAGGCGGTTCAGGGCATAGGATCTCGTGCGATTTTCTTCCTTGCAGTAAAAAGCGATGGCCGTCGAATTGGCGGGACGGAACGCTTCATTGACAAAGCTGAGCAGGAAGGTGAACAGGCAGATGAGCGGAAAGGTCTTCATCTGCCCAAGGGCAAAGAAAAGCAGACCGCCCCCTGCAAGGGTCAGTACCTGCACCCCGTAAAAACCTGTTTTATCCGTAAGCTTGCCGCCGAACCAGGCACCGAAGAATGCACCGGCGCCAAAAAGTCCGAATACAAATCCCGCCTGTTTCACCGAATAGCCCATTTCGGGACTGGTCAGGTAGAGGGTCATAAAAGGGATAACCATCGTGCCGCTCCGGTTGATGAGCATTATGAGGGAAAGGAGCCAGGTCTCCTTCGAAAGCCCGGAATAGGCATTACGATACATATTTAGAGTGGCACCCAGCATAGATGGAAAAAACCGGCAAATATAAACAGCCGGCAACCAATGTAGTATTGAAAAACGATAAGTGGAGAGAAAAATCAGGGACTGATTGTATATTTAAGTTCAAACCAAAGTATAGAAATGAAAAAGATCTATGTTGTCTTTGCTTTCACAGCTTCCGTACTCGTGTTGGCCAACTGCAATCCCAGCAAGGGAGTGACCACGGATGTTCCCAAAACCACTTATGAGGGTGACCTTTCCCCGGTCATTATGAGCAATTGTTCTCCCTGCCATATTCCTTCCAAAGGAGGTAACAAAAAGGCCTATGATAATTATGCCAACGTCAGGACGGATATCGATGAGATGATTCGGCGGATCGAGTTGCAGCCCGACGAGAAAGGCTTTATGCCTTTCCGGAAGAAAGAAAGACTCCCGGACAGCATCATCCATATTTTCAAGAAATTCCGCGATGACGGTACCCTGGAAAAATGATCTTATTCAAACAGGATCCTGTACGAGCGTTTCGACCAGGAGGTTTTAAGGATCATCAGTTCGGGCTTTGATTCAGGATCGGTTTCCAGGAGTAGTCTCCTTGAGTACCCTGATACATACTGGTTCCCGTTGACCTTTTTCCATTTGTATTTTTTTTGGGCCAGTATATCATCCAGGTATGAACGGAAACAGTTCAGGCAATCGGTGCTGATCTTTTGTACGCGGATCCTTCCGTTTTTGGTTAAATGGAACCTTGCCGTTATTACTGCCTCGGTCTCATTTTTTGAATAGTGAAGAGCATATTCTACAATGGAGTCGGACCTTTGGAGCAGTTCGGGATGATAGCGCTTTAATTTTTTATGGAGCTTATGGACTGATCCTCCCGTCCAAACCTGGGCTTCCGGGCGCGGCAGGGTCAGCAGGAAATAGAAGCAAAAAAGGAGCGTTTTCATCAGGAACGCAAAAATAGGGTTTGCCCACCGGAAAGGCTCAAATCTTCACCCTTAGCAATTCACTTCACCAAGTATCAGGTAAACG
>CAMLEM010000383.1 GCA_946479005.1 uncultured Chitinophagaceae bacterium
CTGACGCTGAGCAAATTCAAAACGGATCACGTTCAGAAATCGGACAAGGTATTACCGACCATTTCCGATGATCTGAAGAAAGGTGCGATCAAGGCCGCGCTGATCGGGCTGCTCGCGATCTTCATCTATATCCTGATCCGCTTCCGCGACTGGAGGTATTCCCTCGGCACCATCGTGGCCCTGATGCACGACGTACTTGTGATGGTGATCGTCTTCTCATTTGCCCGGAACATCGTTCCCTTCCCCCTGGAGATCGACCAGCATTTCATCGCGGCGATCCTTACGGTGATGGGATTCTCGATGAACGATACGGTGGTTGTGTTCGACAGGATCCGGGAAGACACAAGGCTTTACCCGAATGAGTCAAGGTCCACGCTGATCAATCGAGCGATCAATGAAACGATGAGTCGTACCATTATGACCTCGCTGACCGTATTCCTCACCCTTCTCATCCTCTTTATCGTGGGCGGGGAAGTAACAAGGGGATTCGCCTTCGCGATGTTGATAGGGGTTGTTACCGGGGTTTATTCTTCCGTATTCGTTGCTGCACCGATCCTGGTTGACCTGGGCGGATCCAGGCGCCTCGGGGAAAGAGAAAAGAAATCGGTGGAAGTGAAACCGAAAACCAAGTCGAAGCCGGCAGTAGCCAAGAGTTAAAAAGAATATCATTGTAACATACCAGAGGGCCGCAGAGTTTATTTCTCTGCGGCCCTCTTGCTTATTTGGGGGTTCTCCGTGCAATCACAGCGTCTCCATCCCGATATTTCACTCTTTGCTTATATTTAAGCTTGAACTTCTCAACCGATAATATCATTCTCATCGGCTCATTGCTTCTCATTGCAAGCATCATAGCCAATAAAGCCTCCTTCAAGCTGGGCATTCCCACCCTCATTCTATTCCTTTTCGTGGGTATGCTGGCCGGTTCGGAAGGGATCGGGGGAATTCATTTCAACAACCCGGCCGTTGCCCAGATGCTGGGTGTGATCGCACTGAACTTCATTCTTTTTTCGGGGGGGCTGGACACCCGTTGGGAAAGTATCAAACCAATTTTATGGAAGGGCGTGTCCCTTTCCACCATTGGTGTGGCCTTCACCGCATCCATAGTGGGTGTATTCGCCTATTATGTAGCCGATTTCACGCTGGTGGAAGGCCTGTTGCTTGGGGCGATCGTTTCATCGACGGATGCTGCCGCGGTGTTCTCCATTCTCCGCTCCCGCAGTATTGCACTGAAGGGAAATCTTCGTCCCATACTGGAGCTGGAAAGCGGCAGCAATGACCCGATGGCCTATATCCTTATGGTTAGCATCACGTATTTTATGACGGCGGGCGATGTTTCGGTATGGATGCTGGCCCTGAATTTTGTTCACCAGATGGTGCTGGGCGCCATTGCAGGGATCTTTCTTGGAAAGGGAATGTCCGTGATCATCAACAAGATCAAGCTGGATACGGAAGGGCTCTACCCTGTGCTGGTGATGGCGATGATCTTTTTCACTTATTCACTGACACACCTACTGGGGGGCAATGGATTCCTGGCCGTTTACCTCAGCGGACTGGTGCTGGGGAACAGTGATTTCCTTCACAAGAAAAGCCTGGTAAGATTCTATGATGGCCAGGCCTGGCTGATGCAAATCGTAATGTTCCTCACACTGGGCCTTCTCGTCTTTCCCTCGGAGATGGGACCTGTTGCCGCACTCGGTCTGCTGATCTCCGCCGTGTTGATCTTTGTAGCGCGACCCATTGCCGTGTTCATCAGTCTCCATTTTTTCCGGATGAAGACACGTCACAAACTATTCATTACCTGGGTTGGCTTGCGCGGCGCGGTGCCGATCATTTTCGCCACCTACCCGATGATCGAGGGCATAGAAAAATCAGATATCATTTTCCGGCTCGTATTCTTCATTTCGGTCACCTCGGTGATCATCCAGGGAACCACGCTTCCCCTCATCGCCCGCTGGTTGCACGTGGACGCTCCCCAGAAAAAGAAAAAGCTTTCGGTGCTGGACCTGGACCTTTCTGATACGATGAAATCCGAACTGATCGAGTTCACGGTACCGGCGGGGAGCAATATCATTGGAAAGCCTATCGTAAAGCTTGGATTCCCGCAGGACGCGATGATCGTACTGCTCAGCCGGGAGGGAAAATACCTTCAACCCAACGGAGCCACCACGCTTATTGAAAATGATAAATTGCTGGTCCTGGCCCGAACCAAAGAAGTGCTGGAAGAAGTGAGGCTGAGGCTTGGGCTCTCCCCTGAAGCTTAAACAGAGAAACTGGTGCCACAGCCACAGGTTTTGCTGGCATTTGGATTTGTAAAGGTGAACCCTCGGTTATCCAATCCATCCTGCCAATCCACTTCCATACCGGCGAGATAAAGCTCGTGCGACCGGTCCATTATACAGGAGATCCCTTCCAGCTCAAAAACCACATCTTTTTCGCCCGGCTGATCGAATCCGAGAACATAGGTCATTCCCGAACATCCGCCCCCCTTGACCCCGAGGCGTAGTTTCTGTGTGGGGTCAAAGCCGGGCTCCTGCATCAGTTTCCTCACCTGTTTAACAGCGCCAGGCGTCAGCTTTATGGTTGTAGAAGTCATTGTTTCCATTATGCAAAGTTACAAAAAATCGCTGGTGTGCTTTTTACGGGAAAAGGAAATGCTAAACTTCAATCCCTAAACCCTAAACCGTACTTTTGTTCTATGGACCAAACAGCCATTTCACTAATCGTTGCCATACTCGCCTTTCTCATCGCGATGTATGCTTTTTACCTGGTTAATGAAGTACGAAAAAAGAGCGCAAGCCAGCCGGCTGACCAGTTTTCCATCCGTGCACTGATCCTCCAGGCATATGAACGC
>CAMLEM010000384.1 GCA_946479005.1 uncultured Chitinophagaceae bacterium
CGATGCCATATATGATGGGGAGGATTTCCACGTAATGGGTGTGATGGAACATATCGAACCCGCAGGAATTCATTCCGGTGATTCCAATGCCGTGCTACCGGCTTTCAATCTTTCGCCACTCATCGTTCACACGATGGAAGAGTACGCAGAAAAGATCGCCCGCAACCTCGATATCCGTGGCCTCATCAACATCCAGTTCGCCATCAAGGACGGAAAGGTTTACGTGATCGAAGCAAATCCCAGGGCTTCCCGCACCACGCCTTTCATAGCCAAGGCTTACCAGATACCTTACCTTAATATCGCCACTAAGGTTATGCTTGGCACTCATAAACTGAAAGACTTCAAATTCGAAAAGAAGCTGGAAGGATTCGCCATCAAGGAACCCGTTTTCAGCTTCAATAAATTCCCCGGTGTGAATAAGGAGCTGGGCCCGGAAATGAAAAGTACCGGCGAGGCGATCCGTTTCGTAAAAGATCTCCGGGACCCTTATTTCCGGCAGCTGTATAAAGACCGGAGTATGTACCTCAGTAAATAAAAAAAGCCCGCACTGCCGGCGGGCTGGAAAGGTTAATGGTCAATGGTCTGGATTCGAAACGGCAGTTAGTTTTGGTGAATTCGTTACGGATGTAAAACTAAAACCAGGACTGCAACCACTTTTTTTGTTTTTTGAGATAAATTCGGTCCACTACTCCATCTATATTTCACATTTACCCATACAATTGCTTGATTTACATTAGTATATCTCAGAATGGGTGAATTATTTATTCCGTACATTAAGACTTATATTTACCCAAGAAAGAACAACTAATGCGTACAGGTTCAGAAATTTTATGGAAGCTTATCCACTCAATGAGCAGTGCAGAAAAACTGTATTTCCGGCGGAATTACCTGCCTTGCGGGGCTTCGAAGGACAGCCTTTACCTGCAATTATTCAATGCCATTTCCGCGCAAAAGAAATATGATGAGGCGGCATTGATAAAAAGGTTCAGCCCTTCCATCACGAAAAAAAATCTGCCGGCCCAGAAGCACTACCTGTACAAACACGTTTGCACGGCGCTGCTTGATTGTGATACGCAGGACAATATCACCCAGGAGATCTACCGCGACATCCAGCTGGTGAGAATGTTCAGGAAGAAAGGATTGCTGGATGAGGCCCACGATCTCTGGAAAAAAACCGTGGTCAAGGCCAGGAACTCGGAAGCCTTCGCCCTGATGAATTTGCTTAAATCAGAATTCGGCAAAATGATCCTTTTTAGCGGTAACCAAACCCGGGAGGAGGAACTGCACGCCATATTCAAAGGAAACATTATCAGCTACGATGAATATTCGGAAATGATGAACCTGCGCGACATCTATACGGAGGTTCTCCTGTTGAAACGAAAAGCCCATTATGATATAGACGATGTACTCAAAGAGCGGATTGAAACCCTAATACAACGCATCGGGATATCTGAAAAAAACTATTCCGGGCATTCTTTCTGGCTTCGTCATTACCAGAAAATGAACAAGGCCACTTTGCTTTACCTGTTAAATGAGCACGGCCGGGCCCTGGAACTGCTGGATAATGTTTGGCGCGAATGGAAGGAACACAAACGCTATCTCACTTCAGAAAGCGAGTATTTCATAGAAGTTCTGTATATGATCAACTACGCCGGCATAATCGACGGGAAGTTTGAATACGTGTAGAAGGTGTTTGACGATCCCGTGAATGCCAGCATCGGGTATGCCCAGCGGGCAAACTTCGAAGCGGTGAAATTCCTCGCACTGAACAGGATCTATAATAAAACCGGCCAGTATAAGAAGGTGGAACAACTCGTCTCCTTTGTGAAATCAAAGTACAGGTCCTGGGAACCGATGATGAATGCGGATATGAACCGGACCCTTACCTTATCAGTGGGGATCGCCTCCCTGGTTTTAGGGGCGTACAATGATGCCATTTATTTCATAAAGAAAGCCAATAGCGAGTATAATAAGGGAGGGCGAGAAGAACACGCGGCGGTGGGACAGCTTTTGCTTCTCCTGGCCGCCTGGCATTTGAATAATGCGCGTTATTTCGATGCCCAATACAAAAGCGCTTACAATTATTTTTATAAGCGACAGAAAAAGCGGCCCTTTGAGACCATCATTATGCAATGCCTTCAACGGAGTTTCTACGTAAAGAGCCGGAAAGAAAAGGTAACCACCTTCCGTTCGGCCCTGTCGCAGCTGGAACTCAGTGCGAATGATAAGATCCAAAAAAGAGCCTTCAATATTTTCAATTTCCCGGGCTGGCTGAATGCCAGCATCGAAAGGATTCCCTACCAGCAATATGTTCAACGACATTTGGAACAGTATTCCGCCGCCGTGTAAACTTGTTAATTTCGAATAATGAATCAGAAAACGATCGCCCACGTAAAACACCTGGAAGATGTGGCAACGGGCCAGCCCTGGTTCGGCCGCTCCCTTTTTGACCTCCTGGATGAAGTGGACCAAACGAAAGTTCATTTACATCCAGCGGAAAAAGAACATTCCCTGCTCGAGATCCTCTATCATATGATCACCTGGCTTTCTTTTGCCGAACAAAGGATCCGGGGAAATAAGGAACAGGACCCGAAGTCCTCTGAAAAAATGGACTGGAGACTGATCGATCCGGGCCAGCATAGCTGGGAAAAAGGAGTAAAAGAACTGAGAACGGTCTATCAAAACATCATTGGCCTGCTGAAAGAGAAAAACGATGAATTCCTGGAAAGGAAAGTGGATTACCGGGAATATAATTTCGACTACCTGGTCACAGGGGTCACGGAGCATACCATTTATCATCTTGGGCAGATCGCCTACATTAACAAAATGTTTTCCTGAGTTTTTCCCCT
>CAMLEM010000385.1 GCA_946479005.1 uncultured Chitinophagaceae bacterium
CCGGGGTGGCCGCAATGGGTCTCGAAAAGATCGATTTCTTCTGGTACCTGAAACGCATCAGCTTACTGGCCTTGCTGGGATATCTTGCGGGGGCAGGAATTTTCCTGCTTCAACAATTTATCTTCGCGTAATGGCCGAATACCAGAAACTCCTTGACTCCAACCGGAACTGGGCAAAAGGAAAACTTGCTTCCGACCCGGAATTCTTTAATCGTCTTTCCCATCTGCAAACACCCAAGTATCTCTGGATCGGGTGCAGCGACAGCCGCGTTCCGGCCAATGAGATCACGGGCACCCAACCCGGTGAAATATTCGTACACCGTAACGTGGCGAACCTGGTGATCAATACCGATGTCAATCTCCTGAGTGTGCTGGACTATGCGGTGAACATCCTCAAAGTGAAACACGTGATCGTTTGCGGCCATTATGGTTGCGGCGGTATCACCGCGGCAACCACCAAAAATGACTATAAGGCCGTACTGAATATGTGGCTCCGCAACATCAAGGATGTGTATCGCCTTCACCGGCCCGAGCTCGATGCGATCACCAATGAAGAAGAACGTTGTGACCGGCTGGTGGAGCTGAACGTGGAAGAACAGATCCAAAACCTGGCGAAAACATCGATCATTCAGCGGGCCTGGAAAAAAGAACAGCGGCCCGACCTCCACGGCTGGGTGTATGGACTGAAGAACGGGATCATCAAGCCGGTATTCGAAATGAAGGCAGGCACAACGATCGACCCGCTTTATGAATACGAAAACCTTTGATATTTTATGGCCTAATTTCGCGTTTCTGAACGAATCCTTTCCCCGATGTCGATAGAAGTTAGAAATCTCAGTAAGGTCTACGGTGAACAGAAAGCTGTCAACGACATCAGTTTCTCCGTGGAAAAAGGCGAGATCGTGGGATTCCTGGGTCCCAATGGCGCAGGAAAATCCACCACGATGAAGATCATCACAGGCTACATTCAAAAAACTTCGGGGGAAGCCCTGGTGGGAGGCGTGAATGTCAGCAACGACCCTTTGGCCGTAAAAAAGAAGATCGGCTATCTCCCCGAGCTGAATGCGCTATACTATGATATGTACGTAAGGGAATACCTTTCCTTTGTCGCCGAGATCCACGGGTTAAAGCAGAGAAAGCAGCGCGTGGAAGATGTGATCCGGCTTACAGGACTCTCCCAGGAAAGCAAAAAGAAGATCGGGCAATTGTCGAAGGGATACAAACAAAGAGTGGGACTCGCGGCTGCTCTCATCCACGAACCCGAAGTATTGATCCTTGATGAACCTACCAGCGGATTGGACCCCAACCAGATCGTGGAGATCCGGGAGGTGATCAGGAAACAGGGAGAGAAAAAAACCGTTCTCTTTTCCTCCCACATCTTACAGGAAGTGGAGGCGATCTGCGACCGGGTGATCATCATTCATCGCGGCGAGATCGTGGCCGATGATAAACTCTCCCGGTTAAGAGCAAGCAGCGGGGATCACCAGGTGATCGTGGTGAGCTTCGCGGAAACGCTTGATCCGTCAGGCCTCCGCATACCGGGTGTTATCCGGATCGAACAAAACGGGCCAAATAGTTTCAGGTTGTTTACCGAAGATGCGGAAAAGCTTCGGCGTGGCATATTGCAGTTCGCACTTGACAGGAACCTGAATATCGTTTCCCTACAGGCAGAATCACAAAGCCTGGAAACCATCTTTAAACAATTAACCGGCAAAACCCTGCCCGGTTAACGGATCAGGGTCACGGTGCCTTTTATCACAATGTTATCCTGGTCAAAAGAATCGTATTCCACCATCCAGGCATAAACACCTGCTTCCATCAAAACCCCTCCCTGTCTGCCGTCCCATCCCTCGCCGATCTTACGGGTGGAGTAAAGGATTCTTCCCCAGCGGTCAAAAACTGCAAACCTCCGCAGGGATTTTATACCATCCAGCGTCGGCCTGAAAATATCATTGAGAAGATCGCCGTTGGGCGTAAACCCGTTGGGCACATTGACGTGACAATTATCAACGATCTCGAAATACTGAGTAATGCTGCTTTCACATCCCGATGCGGAAATGGCTTTGAGCGTGATGGGCTGTGTACCCACACCGGGAAACCGAACCACGAGATCGGTTGAAATGAATTCTGTTCCATCCGCAAGGCGCCACTGGAACTCCATCGTTTCATCACCCGGGATCCTGCTCTGGTTCAAAAAGGTCAATGGGATCTGCACGCATTGCACCTTTCTCTCCGGCTGGAAGAAGGGAACTGGATCCGGAGCGATGGCCACATTCACCACGCTCGTGGTATCCTTACATCCACGGTAGGTGATCTCTGCAAAATAGCCCGTCGCTACGGTTGGCCGGGGATCATACTGGATGCCTGTTGCCCCTGTAAACTGGCCATTCGCAAACCAACGCACAGCATCAGAGAGACCGGTAAGCGTGAGGCTTGTGTTCCGGGTATCCCCATTGCAAAAAACAAGATCTCCGCTCACTGAGATCGCCGTATCAATGATCACAGGGTTTACAATGACTTCGTCCGTTGAACGGCAGCCGGTGGAAGGATCGGTTACCGTAAGCACAAAGGTCGTTGGGCCTTCCAGGTTGGGAAGCGTCAGTGGTTCACTGACCAGCGCGTCGGCAAGACTTGATTCGGGTGTCCAGCTGTACATTAGACCAGGATCGGGTGGCCTGCCCAGGCGGGTGGTTTCATAAGTACAAATAACCCGGTCAGCGCCCGCAAACACCGGAGGTTTCGGGGCATTGGTAATGGTGGCGTAAACAGTATCAAGACATCCGAAGCCTGGAAACGGGATCAGGATCACCGGGTAGGACGAGCCCACTGCCGGCGGGGG
>CAMLEM010000386.1 GCA_946479005.1 uncultured Chitinophagaceae bacterium
ACAAAGACAAAAAGATCTATGTCACGCAGGGATATATCTGTCGCAATGCCCGGGGTGAGGTGGATAACCTGAAAAGAGGCGGCAGTGATTACAGCGCATCGCTGATCGCTGCTTCGGTGAATGCAACAGTTTGCGAGATCTGGACAGATATCGACGGGATGCATAACAATGACCCGCGCATTGTGAATAAAACGATGCCGGTCGAGAACCTGAGTTTTGATGAGGCTGCTGAGCTTGCCTATTTTGGCGCCAAGATCCTGCATCCCGCATCCATCTGGCCGGCTCAGCAATTCAATATCCCGGTGAAATTGCTGAATACTCTGCAGCCCGAAGCAAAAGGCACCCGGATTTCTTCTGAACCCGTGGGCGTGGGGGTAAAGGCGGTGGCTGCCAAAGACCATATCACGGCCATCCGCATCAAAAGTTCCCGGATGTTACTGGCTTACGGATTCCTGCGCAAGATCTTTGAGGTGTTCGAGAAATTCCGGACGCCGATCGATATGATCACTACCTCGGAGGTGGCTGTTTCATTGACCATTGACAACAATGAATTCCAGGACGAGATCCTCCGGGAACTGCAGCCCTTCGGATCCATTGAGGTGGATGAGAACCAGGCGATTATTTCCGTGGTAGGAAACGAGATCGCCAAAACTGAGGCGATGGTCAAGAAGCTGTTTGGTTCGATAATGAATATCCCCGTGCGGATGGTGAGTTACGGGGGGAGCCCGCACAATATTTCTCTCCTGGTGCCGGCAGAATACAAGACCCAGATCCTGCAACAGCTGAATAAAGGGATGTTCGGACTTTAACATCTCGGATAGTTTCAATCAGCCCAGGCTGGCATTATTATTTCCCTTTTTTTACCGGACTTTCTTAACGTAGTTCTAACAGCGATAATTCGTAAATTGTATAGGGAGGAACCAGTTATGAAAAAAATATCCATCTTGCTTATAGCCGGGTTATTTACCACGGCATTATCTGCCCAACAGTCTGTGAGCTACAGGAATATGGAGGAAAAGCTCAATGATGAGTATTGTACGGGCCTTTTTAAAACCACGGATGGCACGATCATCGATATCGCTTCACAAGCCACTGTGGGCGCATACCTGAACATCCTTGAATGGCTGAATGGCCGGGTGTCGGGTCTCCAGGTTTATACCAGTCGTACGGGTGTGGTGATCCCCGTGATGCGCGGAACGATACCCAATATATTCATAGATGAACAGCAGGTGAGCGCCAGTACCGTGGGTATGCTTAATATTCACGATATAGCAATGATCAAAGTGATCAAACAGCCATTTTTAGGCGGATTTAATAGCGGTAGCGGGGCGATCGCCATTTATACCGTGATGGAAGAGGAAGAAGAAGATTCTGTCGCCCGGTAAAAAAATCTTGTTTCAAAAAAGAAAAGGTCCGTGAGGACCTTTTCTTTTTTGAAGGATCATCAGATGATCAGCAGGGCATCTCCATAGCTGAAGAATCGGTATTTGTCCTTGATCGCTTTTTTGTATGCTTCCATAGTGAGCTCATAACCGGCAAACGCGCAGGTCATAATCAGCAGGCTCGTCTTGGGAAGATGAAAATTTGTTACCAGTGAATCGGCGATATTAAAATCATAAGGCGGATGAATGAACATATTGGTCCAGCCTTCTGAAGGTTTCAAAAATTTTTGTGCCGTAAATGAGGATTCCAGGGCGCGCATCGTGGTGGTACCAACTGAACAGATGCGATGACCGTATTCCTTGGCGCGGTTTACGATCTTGCACGCGGCGTCTTCGATGCGGTAGTATTCCGCATCCATTTTGTGTTTGCTAAGGTCTTCCACCTCTATGGGCCGGAATGTTCCGAGGCCTGTGTGAAGGGTCACTTCAGCAAAACGGATCCCTTTTATTTCAAGACGTTTGATGAGCTCTTTACTGAAATGCAGTCCGGCTGTGGGGGCGGCTACGGCTCCTTCGTGTTTCGCGTAAACGGTCTGGTATCTTTCTTTGTCCTCTTCGTCGGGCTTCCGCTTGATGTATTTTGGAAGCGGTGTTTCGCCGAGCTTTTCCAACTGGCCCCTGAACTCCTCTTCAGATCCCTCCCACAGGAAGCGGATGGTACGTCCGCGGCTGGTGGTATTGTCGATCACTTCCGCCACCAGGTCTTCCTGGTCGCCGAAGTAAAGCTTATTACCCACCCGGATCTTCCTGGCGGGATCTACGATCACATCCCAAAGCCGGTTGGGTTTATTTAATTCGCGGAGCAGGAACACTTCGATCTTGGCGCCCGTTTTTTCCTTCCGGCCATACATCCGGGCAGGAAATACTTTTGTGTTGTTCACCACAAAACAGTCCTTGTCATCGAAATAGTCCATGATGTCGCGGAAATGTTTATTCTCGATCTCCCCGGTATGACGATGAACCACCATCATTCGGGCGTCTTCTCTTCTTTTTGCGGGATTTTGGGCGATCAGGTTAAGGGGCAGGTCGAAACGGAATTGTGAAAGCTTCATTGTTTGTAAGGGTTTAATATCGATCGCTGAATGCCGGGGCTGGCAGGGAGGAAAACCATCAGGGTTTCGATGGTCAAACACTCCGGCCTTACGGCGCCGGGTTGGTCAACGTACTCGATTTAAGGCGGGCAAAGGTACAAAATCGACACCATTGGTGTTCGATTTTTTTTGATTCCCCCAGGCTTTAGTTATTTCATTGATTTTCAACAAATCTTTCCCTTTTTTATCGCAGAGGGGCATCTTATTTTTGCTTTCAAATTTACCCGGTCTCGGGACCATTATGAAGCTACCTATCCTCCCACTTACATTGATCCTGTGTTTGTCTGAACTGCATTCCCAACC
>CAMLEM010000387.1 GCA_946479005.1 uncultured Chitinophagaceae bacterium
AGGAATCATAAATACAAATTCTTACTGGAGATGATCCGGAATAACATCGAATGGGGAATGCAGGATGGGCTGTACCGGCCCGACATAGATGCCGACATTCTTTCCAAATTCCGGATAGAATCGCTGATGATCCCTTTCAACGTGAGTGTGTTTCCTCCGGCAAAGTACAACCTGGCCCATACTTCGGAGATCATCATCGAACATTTCATTTATGGGATAGCTTCGGTAAAAGGACATAAACTGATCCAGAAATACAAGGAACAAAGACAAAAAAAGACTTTAAATGAAGAGCTTAAGAAATAATCATTGGCTGATCATTCTCCTGCTGCTGTCGCCGGCATTCGTGAGCGCCCAGGATACCCTCAAAGTGCCGGAACGCCACGAATTTTCCGTGCAGCAGGCGATCGATTACGCGCGTAAGAACAATGTGAATGTGAAAAATGCCCTGCTCGACGTATTGAAGCAGGAACAGGTGAACCGGGAAGTGACCTCGAACGCCTATCCTCACATCAACGCCAACCTGGGGACCACGTATAACCCTTCCGTTGCCACCCAGGTACTGCCCAATTTCATTGCGCAGGGAACCTATGGGGTACTGACCAATGAAGGTGTAGTGGATGGAAACGGGCAGCCCATCCAGACGCCCAACGATTTTGGATTCATCGCCGCTCAGTTTGGAACCAAATTCAGCGCGACGGCCGGTGTTAGCCTGAGCCAGATCCTTTTCGACGGCCAGGTGTTCGTGGGACTGCAGGCCAGGGATGCCACGATGCGTTCGGCGCGGAAAGCCGTAGAAGTGACCGAGGAAATGATCAAGACGAACATTCATAAGGTCTATTACCAGCTGGTGGTAAGCCATACCCAGGTAGATCTCCTGGACGCCAACATCCTGCGTTTCGAAAAATTATTGCACGACACCCGGGAAATATACAAGGCCGGCTTTGCCGAACAACTGGATGTTGACAGGGTGAATGTGGCACTTACAAACCTGCAATCGGAGCGCACCCGTTTGTTGAATTCCATCTCCAACGGGTACTACGGCCTCAAATGGCTGATGGGAATGCCGGTTGACGATGTATTGGTCTTAACCGACAAGCTGGATGAAACCACCATCCGCGAAGGGATCCTGGAGGGGAGCACCTATTCCTATGAAGACCGCAAGGAATTCCAGGCCGCCCTGATCGGGAAAGAGCTGAATGAATACAATATCAAGAGATACAAGCTGAGCCAGATCCCCACGGTAACCCTTACGGGTAATTATGCCAAGAACGCGCAGCGCAATAAATGGAATTTCTTCGGAAAAGGGGAATGGTTCGACATCGCCACCGTGAACCTGAACATCGGCATCCCCATTTTCAACGGGTTTTTTACCAAAGCAAAGATCGAGCAGGCGAAGATCGAGCTGCAGCGCACGGAGAACCTGATCCAGGATATGAAGCTTTCCATTGACAACGAGGTGGCCAGTGCGAAGAATAATTTCAATTCGGCCGTCGCTTCGCTGGAGTTCCAGAAAAAGAATATGCAGCTGGCTGAAAAAGTGTACGACCAGACCAAGAAGAAATATGAAATGGGTACGGGTTCTCAAACCGAAATCAACACCGCCCAGACCGACCTGAAAGCAGCCCAAACCAATTATATCAACGCATTGTATGATGCGATCATCGCCCGGATAGATTACCTGAAAGCTACCGGCAAGCTATAAACGAAGTCAAAATGAAAAAAATGAAATATCTCAGTATTGTCCTGGTTTCAGCCCTCACGCTTAGCCTGGCCGCCTGCGGAAAAGCCGCCAAGGAAAAGAAAAGTGAAGTGACCGAAATGAAACTGAAGGTGGAGAAACTGAAAAAAGAAAAATCAGACATTGATGCCGAGATCCGGGAACTCGAAGCCGCGATCGCGAAAGCGGATCCCGGTTCTGTACAAACTGCCCGGAAGCTGGTGGCATTTGACACCGTGCGGGTGGCCGATTTCCAGCATTACATAGAACTGCAGGGAAAGATAGATGCAGAAGGAATGGCCTATGTGGCGCCGAAGGGCCAGGGCGGCGTAGTGAAGGCCGTGTATGTAAAGCCCGGGCAGCGGGTAGGAAAAGGACAGCTCATCCTGAAGCTGGATGATGCGGTGGCCAGGCAGCAGGTAGTGCTGGCACAGCAGAGCGTTTCCCAATTAAAGACCCGGCTGGCGCAGGCACAAACCATCTATGAACGCCATAAAGGACTTTGGGAACAGAACATCGGCTCAGAGATCCAGGTGATCAATGCCAAGGCAGATGTGGACGCCCTGCAAAGCCAGGTGAATGCCGCCTATGCCCAGGTGCGCGTGGCCCAGGAAACAGCCAATATGTCGAACGTTTATGCCGAGATCGGCGGCGTGGTGGATATCGTGAACGTGAAGGTGGGAGAGTTCTTCGCTCCCCAGTCGGCAGCCAGGCCCGAGAGCGGCATTCGCATCGTGAACAACAGCCAGTTGAAAATGGTCACCGAGGTTCCCGAGAACTATATCACCCGCGTACAGAAGGGCGATAAGGTGGAGGTGGTGATCCCCGAAGCAGGAAAGACCATCAGCAGTGCGATCAGCGCCGTGGGCGCATCCATCGATCCCACGAAAAGAAGCTTTTTGGCGGAAGCGAGACTGCCGAGTGATAATGTGGTCAAGCCCAACCAGACCGCGATGATGAAGATCCTCGATTACGAAGCGAAGGGCGCGGTGGCTGTTCCGATCAACGTAGTGCAGAACGACGAAAAAGGAAAATATGTATTTGTCGTAGAAACCACGGGAGGCAGAACCGTTGCGAGAAAAAGAAACGTGGATGTGGGTGAGAGCTATGGCGGAT
>CAMLEM010000388.1 GCA_946479005.1 uncultured Chitinophagaceae bacterium
AACATTTTTTTCAGGAGTCCATCCACCTGGGGATAGATCTCTTCCATTTGCGCGTACAGGAAATTGCCCTGGTTGAGGAGATAGAATTCTATGGATTCCTGTACGTTCTGCTGGGTTTTCGCACCAAAGCCTTTGTACATCGTCAGCCTGTTTTCGTTGCAGGCATAGAGCAATTCACCAATGGACTCGATACCCATCTCTTTCCAAATGATGTGGATCTTCTTGGGCCCGATCCCTTTTATTTTCAGCATTTCCAATACACCGGGAGGGGTCTTCTCAATATACTCTGCCAATATTTCCATCGTACCGGTGTCGAGCAGTTCGATCACTCTATTCCCGATGCTCTGGCCAATGCCTTTGATGCGGAACAGTTCTTCCCGCGGCGTGTCCTTCAACTGCATAGGCAATTTATCAATATTGAAGGCGGCGATGGAATAGGTCTTTGACCGGAAGGGATCCTCACCGTGGATATCCATCAGTTTGGAAAGGAGGGAAAAGGAATCGGAGATCGCGCCGTTGTCCATAGTCAGTCCGAAGATATAAAATAGCCGGGCAAGCGTGCCGGGTGGAAACGAGGGAGAGTTGGTAAAGGAATTGGGAAAGAACGGGCCAAATATAAAAAAGTCCCGCGGGAGCGGGACTTCTATAATCTTCAAAGAATCTAAGCAAGCTTATTTCTTTTTCTTAGCTGCTGCCTTCTTCTTCTTGGGAGCTGCTTTTTTCTTAGCTGCTTTTTTCTTAGTTGCCATTTTGTTTGAATTTAATGTTTAGTAAAAAATGGGTTAACGATAGTAAAAATAATAATTATTTTATACTACCCAAATTTTTTTTCCACAAAATTACAAACAGGTAAAATGGCGATCAAGCCTCCACCGGGGTCACTGAAACGAAAGTGCGGTTGCTTTTTCCTTTTTTGAATTCAACAACACCATCAGTTAATGCGAAAATGGTGAAGTCTCTACCAACGCCGACATTCTTCCCGGGGTGATAAGTGGTACCACGCTGGCGAACGATGATGTTACCCGAAATGGCGGGCTGACCACCAAAGATCTTTACACCAAGACGCTTGCTATGTGAATCGCGTCCGTTCTTTACACTGCCTTCGCCTTTTTTATGTGCCATGGTTTATTCTTTTAAAAATTTACTTGATGTCCGTTACGCGGATCTGTGTATAAGCGGTCCTGTGTCCTTTCTTTTTGTGAAATCCTTTCCTTCTTTTTTGCTTGTAAGCGATCACGGTTTCACCTTTTACGTGATCCAGGATCTCAGCCTTCACTTTTGTCTTTACCTCCTTGCCAGTGGTCAGTTTGCCATCAGCTTCCGCGAGGATCACTTCCAGGTCGATCTTATCGCCTGATTTTCCTTCCATATGCGGAACATAAAGGGTGGTGTCTTTTTCCACTTTATATTGCTGTCCGCCAACTTTTACGACTGCGATCATAGCTTTGAAATTAGGGAGGCAAAGGTAAGGGTAAAAATTGTTTTGGCCAACAGTAAATCAAAGTATTAGGGAGCCCGGTTGTACGGTGTTGACCTATATTTGTACCCCCCGGAAGGTCAATGCTTGAGAGGGGGCCGTAATCCCGCCTCAATTTATTGCAGAAAGTATGAAAATCAAGTCTTTCCTCGCCAAACCGTTTGCTTCCTATATATATAAAGGTATCCGCCGGTCGATGAGCTCAGCCCTGGCTGACCAGGAGCAAATCCTCAGGAACCTGCTCAAAACAGGCCGGAATACTGAATTTGGCAAAGAAACCCGGCTGGCCGAGGTGGCCACCTATGCCGAATTCACCCAGGCGGTGGGCATCCGGGATTATGAACAAATGAAGCCCTGGATTGAGAAGATCAAGGAAGGCAGGCACAATGTGCTCTGGAAGGGAAGGCCCATTTATTTCGCCAAGACTTCCGGCACCACCAGCGGCACCAAATACATCCCCATAACCCGGGATTCCATCCCTAATCATATCAACAGTGCCCGGAATGCCCTGCTTTGTTATATGGCGGAAACCGGGAATACCCGTTTCGCTGATGGAAAGATGATCTTCCTTTCCGGTTCGCCGGAGTTGGAAAGGATCGGTGATATTCCAACCGGTCGTTTAAGCGGCATCGTGAATCATCATATTCCCCGGTACCTGCGAACCAACCAGCTTCCTTCGTATGAAACCAATTGTATCGAAGACTGGGAAACCAAGCTTCAGAAGATCGTGGATGAAACCATCGATAAGAATATGACCCTGATCAGCGGGATTCCGCCCTGGATGCAGATGTATTTCGATGAACTGACCGCCCGGTCAGGAAAGAAGATCTCTGAGTTGTTTCCCCATTTCAGTGTAATGGTGCAGGGAGGCGTGAATTTCGAACCTTATCGCGCCCGGCTGATGGAAAGCATCGGCAAAAAAGTGGATACCATTGAGACCTTCCCGGCCAGCGAAGGATTCATCGCGTTCCAGGATACCCAGGACCAGGAAGGATTATTATTTAACTATAACAGCGGGATCTTCTTTGAATTTGTACCAGCAGGAGAAATATTCAGCGACAATCCCACCCGCCTGTCCCTGCGTGATGTAAAAACCTACTTCGCTTTTGAGGAGGCCGGACTCGGCTATCCTACTTTGTATCCGGAGGGCGACAGCACGCCGGACCGGGATCGAATGGACGCGTATCTGCGCGTGTTCGCCGACGCATATCGAGTTGGAGCCTCGCGCTACGTCGATGTGACCGAAGTGACGATGTGGTCAGACGGGACTGACGTGCCAGGCGGCAACCGTGTAGCGCGCTTCGCCGCCCGTATCGCGCCCACTGACACAATCGGGACCCTCACCGAAGTCCT
>CAMLEM010000389.1 GCA_946479005.1 uncultured Chitinophagaceae bacterium
AGTCAGACTTCCTGGATTCTGAACCGGCATACGCTGAAATTCGGCGGCGAGGCTTTGTATGATGTGGCACAGCACCCTGCGTTTGAGTTTATGAAAGGCGACCTGCGCAATGAGGCGGATGCAGAGAAAGCCGTGGAGGGAGTGGACGCGATCGCGCATCTCGCAGCCATTGTGGGAGATCCCGCCTGTTCCAAGTTCCCGGATGAAGCGCAGCAGGTGAACTGGGATGCCTCCGTAAAGCTTTTTGAAAAAGCGGAAAAGGCCGGCGTGAAAAGGTTTGTGTTCGCTTCCACCTGCAGCAATTATGGTAAAATGGCCGATCCAGATTCTTTCGTGGATGAGAATTCGGAACTGCGGCCGGTTTCCTTATACGCGGAATTGAAAGTGAAATTCGAGAAGTTCTTGATGGAACAGCAAAGGAATTCAAAGATCTGCGCCACCGCCCTGAGATTTTCCACGGTGTATGGAATGTCTCCCCGCATCCGCTTCGATCTCACGGTGAACGAGTTTACGAGGAATGTGTGTGTAAAGGGCGAACAGGAGATCTGGGGTCCCCAGTTCAACCGTCCCTATTGTCACGTGGATGATCTCGCCCGTTCGGTGATCCTGGTATTGAAGTCGCCGGAAGAAAAAGTAAGGGGGCAGGTTTTCAATGTGGGTGATACCAAAGAGAATTATAGCAAGCGGATGCTGATGGAAGAGATCCAGAAGCAGATCCCTTCAGCAAAAGCGATCTATGTGGAGAAAACGGAAGATCCACGGGATTACAGGGTGAATTGCGATAAGATCCGGGATGAACTGGGATTCACCATTACAAAGCGGGTACCCGATGGGATCCGAGAGATCGCGAAGCTGATGCAGAGCGGTATTATTTCAGATCCGTATTCTGAGAAGTTTAGAAATATTTAGATTTCCCACAGACGCCGTCGGCCCAAGCCTTTGGCGTCGGACGATTTCACGGATTAAATACACACAGATTACACTGATCCGGTGCCCTTGGTTCGATCCTGGCAAACGCTTTCGAAAATTGGAATGGCAATCTGTGAGATCTGTGTGTATTTAATCTGTGATATCTGTGGGAAACAAAAAAAAAGAATTTACAATGCTCCTTTTATCTGGTCCAAATATCGCCGGTAACGAATGGAAATACGTCAAGGAATGCCTCGATACCGGCTGGGTATCCTCGGTAGGATCCTACGTCACGCGTTTTGAAAATATGCTCGCTGAGTTCAGCGGTTGCAAATATGGAGTAGCTACCAGCAGCGGCACCACCGCTTTGCACATCGCGCTTCTTCTCAAAGGAGTGAAACAGGGAGATTACGTCATAGCGCCGAATGTCACTTTCATCGCTACTATAAATTCCATTAAGTACACAGGCGCAGATCCCATTCTCATCGACGTGGAGAAGGGTTCCTGGCAGATGGACCTTGGTTTGCTGGAAGAATTTTTAAAAAATGAGACAGAGAAGAAAGGGGAGGATCTCGTTTATAAGAAGGATGGCCGGGTGATCCGCTGCCTGCTCCCGGTTCACGTGCTGGGAAATATCTGCGATATGGATGTTTTGCTTTCCCTGGCGGATGAATACGGATTACCCGTGGTGGAGGATGCGACCGAATCACTGGGCACCTGGTACAAGGGAAAGCATACCGGTTCCTTCGGAGAAATGGGCTGTTTTAGTTTCAATGGGAACAAGATCATCACCACGGGAGGCGGCGGTGTGATCGTGACCAATAATGAAGAACTGGCGAAGAAAGCCAAACATCTCACCACCCAGGCCAAGAGCGATCCCTTCGAGTATGTTCACGATGAAGTGGGTTATAATTACCGGCTGGTGAATGTGCTGGCGGCAATGGGGGTGGCACAGATGGAACAGTTGCCCGGCTTTATCCAGCGGAAAAAAGAGATCAATAAATTCTACCGCGATGCATTGAGCGGTGTGGGCGATATCCGGTTCCAGGAAGTGGCGGAGAACGTGGACTGTAATTATTGGTTGTTCACTTTTATGACCGATAAGCAGCAGGAATTGCTGCGGGTCTTGAATGAGAAGCAGTTGCAATCCCGGCCTTTCTGGGTACCGATGAATCAACTCAGGATGTTTAAAAAGGATGTTTATTATAGCAAGGGGGATCAATCTGATTACATTTACCGGCATTGCCTGAGCATTCCCTGTTCAACGAATATTAAGGATGAGGAAATGCAGGCAGTTGTGGATGTTATCAGGAGTTGTTATTAATACAAATACAATGAACCACAGATAACACCCTTCGAACCGGAAGAAGCAACTGAACTATGTACAGACTTATAAAACGAATTTTCGATTTCATCTTCGCCCTCCTCGCTATCGTCATCCTTTCACCACTACTCATTATCATATGCCTGCTTTTATTAGTTACCGGAGAACACGAAGTGTTTTACTGGCAGGAAAGAATAGGATACAAGAACAAGCCTTTCCGCATTATGAAATTCGCCACGATGCTGAAGAACAGCCCCAACCTCGGTCACGGCGATGTGACAGTACGCAATGATCCGCGGATAACGGCGGTGGGCAAATTTTTGCGGATGAGCAAGATCAACGAGCTTCCCCAGCTGTTCAATATTTTAATCGGGGATATGTCCTTTGTGGGCCCCCGCCCCCTGGTGAAGGCGGGTTTTGCACGCTATTCAGAGGAGTTGCAGCAGAAAGTTTATAATGTAAAGCCCGGGCTTACGGGTATCGGCTCCATTGTTTTCCGGGATGAGGAGCTCATCATTACAAAGAGCCCGCTTCCCCCGCACGAGTGTTACCGGGATGTGATCCTGCCTTACAAGGGCGCCCTTGAACTCTGGT
>CAMLEM010000390.1 GCA_946479005.1 uncultured Chitinophagaceae bacterium
CTTCAAGCTCCACAATATCAGGAAAGACATTATGAACCTGAACAATAACAGGTTCGCGCTTGTGCACGACGCGCTTTATGCGTATTACCGTTCGGGAATGGACCAGTTTTATGGTAACGAAGAAGGGGGCCGTAACGGGATCCTGAATGCGCTGAGTTACCTCAATACCGTCAACTCAGAGAATCCCAATTCAATGATCATTCAGTTCTTTTTCCAGGGAAAGGGAAATGAGCTGGTGAAGGTCTTCAGCAAGGCTTCGGGCGACCAGAAAACCCGGGCACGGGATATGCTCACCCGCCTCGACATCACCAATGCATCCACGTACAATAAGGAACTGAAATGATACGGCTCGTCCGCATCCTGTTGTTGAGTATTTTTTTCTCCTGTGGCAACACCGACGGCGTCCCTTCGGGCATCCTGCCTCCCGATAAGATGGAAGCGATGCTGTGGGATTTTATGCGGGCCGATCAGTTCAACCAGGATTATATTTTTAACCGGGATACGCTTGCAAACAGGAAGGAGACGAGCCTCAATATGTACCGCAGGATCCTTGCGGTACATAAGGTGAGCCAGGAAGAATTCAGGAAGAGCTTTTATTATTATCGTGCTCACCCGGAAATACTGCGTACTGTAATGGATTCTGTGAGTAAAAGAAATGAATTTCTGTTGACTCCGGATACAGTATCTACCGGCGTGATGCCAGTCCCGCTTTGACGTTTTGTTACTTAAAAGCGTCCCATTGGCTCCCTTCCGCTTCGCCCGATTGCATTACATTTACACTTCAATTTCAGGATGATGAATAAAGTTGTTTCCTCCGCCGAGGAGGCCATTAAGGACATACCCGACGGAGCGGTATTGATGCTGGGAGGCTTCGGGCTTTGCGGGATACCGGAGAATTGCATCAATGCGCTTGTTGCCAGTGGCCGGAAAGGGCTGACCTGCATCTCCAATAATGCCGGTGTGGATGATTTTGGCATTGGGCTCCTTCTCCAGCGAAGGCAGGTCAAAAAAATGATCTCCTCCTATGTAGGCGAGAATGCAGAATTTGAAAGGCAGCTGTTAAGCGGCGAACTTGAAGTGGAACTGGTGCCGCAGGGAACCCTGGCCACCCGATGCATGGCGGCGGGTTACGGGATGCCCGCGGTGTTCACCCCGGCCGGCTATGGAACAGAAGTGGCTGAAGGGAAGGAAGTGAGGAATTTCAATGGGAAGGACTACCTTCTTGAATTGGCTTTTGATGCGGACTTTGCCATTGTGAAGGCCTGGAAGGGAGATACAATGGGAAACCTCATTTATAAGGAAACCGCGAGGAATTTTAACCCCCTGATGGCGATGGCTGGCAGGATCACCATTGCGGAAGTGGAGGAGCTGGTGCCAGCCGGTGAGCTCGATCCTGATATGGTGCATACGCCAGGTATCTTTGTTAACCGCATCTTCCAGGGGAATCATTATGAGAAAAGGATCGAGCAACGTACAACCAGAAAAAAATAAGCAATGGCACTGACGAAGGAACAGATCGCGCAGCGGATCGCAAGGGAATTAAAGGACGGCTATTATGTGAATCTGGGGATCGGGATCCCCACCCTCGTGGCGAACTACATCCCGGAAGGTTTGGATGTGATTCTCCAGAGCGAGAACGGGCTGCTTGGTATCGGTCCCTTTCCCTATGAGGGAGAAGAGGACCCCGACCTGATCAATGCAGGAAAGCAAACGATCACAACGGTACCTGGTTCCGCTTTTTTTGATTCTGCAATGAGTTTCGGTATGATCCGGGCGGGAAAGGTGGACCTGACCGTGCTTGGCGCGATGGAAGTAAGTGAAGAAGGGGATATTGCCAACTGGAAGATACCCGGGAAGATGGTGAAAGGTATGGGAGGTGCGATGGACCTGGTGGCCAGTGCGCGCAATATCATTGTGGCGATGATGCACAGTAATCCGAAGGGAGAGTCCAAGCTTCTCCCAAAATGTACTTTACCACTTACGGGGGTCCGATGTGTAAAGAAGATCGTTTCCGACCTGGCGGTGCTGGATGTAACGAGCCGGGGATTTAAGTTGCTGGAGCGGGCGCCCGGTGTTTCAGTGGAAGAGATCAGGGCGAAGACCTCCGGCAAGCTGGTCATTGAGGGTGAGATCCCTGAGATGAAATTCTGAACCTTTTATTCGATCAGGTGATTTTTCACTGCGAAGAATACAAGCCCCGCCGTATTCTTACTTCCAAAACGTTCCATCAGCCGGTCTTTAATCGCTTCCACGGTGCGGGGGCTGATCTCCATTTTTTGCGCGATCTCCTGGGCTGTGAATTCCATACAGATGTAGCGCAGAACATCCCGTTCTTTATCACTGAGCGTGATCTCGCTGTTGAGTGAAGGCACTACTTTCTGGCGGGAGTGTGATTTTTTCAGGAGAATGCGGTTCACGAAATTGTTCAGGTAATAGCCTTTTTCGTATACCTCCATAATGGCCCTGCGGATCTCGTTGGGTTCAGCGTTCTTGAGGAGGTAGCCGTTGGCTCCGTTCTCCATCAGGTGGTAAACGAATCGCTCATCTTCATACATACTAAGCACCAGCACCTTGATATGAGGAAACTGTTTGCTGATCGCTTTGGTAGCTTCAATACCGTCCTTTCCCGGCATACGAAGGTCCATCAGCACCACATCGGGCTGGGCTTCAGGAATGCCATTAAGCAGTTCTTCACCATTCTCCGCTTCCTGCACGAACTTGATATTTGTAAAGGGGCGTAATGAAAGAATGACTCCTTTTCTAAAGATCTTATGATCATCAGCGATCGCAACCTTGATGTTGTTTCCCATAGTTACAGCGTTG
>CAMLEM010000391.1 GCA_946479005.1 uncultured Chitinophagaceae bacterium
GAACGGTCGGGGCGATATCAAACACTATAACGAATACGCACGCCTGGTCATCCGTCAGTTCACATCGAAAGACATTTCACTCATCCCCAATCTCATTGAAGCTGTACCCCGTTTCCGGAAGGAGCATCTGGCCGGAATTTTAAAAGAAGCTGCGATGGGGCAACCGGCAGAATATGAAGTCCAGTACCCCGGCGGAAGATGGCTCGAAGTCAGCTTTTTCCCGGTCTCCTCCGAAAATTTCGAGGAAGTGGAGATCTGCGGTACGATCCGTGACATCAGCCGGCGCAAAGAATCGGAACAAAAAGTATTGAAGAGCGAAGCCCGTTACCACAGTCTATTTGAATCTATGATGGAGGGCGTAGTCTTCCAGTCGCTCGACAAATTTGAGAACAGCGCGAATGCCAGTGCCTGTAAGATCCTGGAGCAACCTGTGGACGTTCTGAAGACGAACGGATTATTGTCGCCCGGGTTAAAATGGATTGACAGGAAGTTTTGCCCGGTGCAACTGGCCGACATTTTTAACGAGGATCTGAAGATCGTCGATCCTATCCGGGGGCAGGTGATCGGGCTGCAAACGGAAAATAAAGTCAAATGGCTGCTGATCAATGCCGAGCCAGTCAAAACACCCGGTTTCGACGATATGGCCGGGGTTTTCTCCTTCATCGATTTTTCAAAGATCGTCGAATACCAGGAAGAACACGCCTTGCTTAGCCAGGTGATGAAGGAGATCTCCAATATTGTTGTCATCACCGACGAAAAAGAAAGGATCCAATGGGTCAACAATAGCTTCACCCGTTCCAGCGGCTATACGTTGGAGGAAGTGCGAAATAAGCGGCCCGGTGATCTCTTCAAAGGAAAGCTGAAAGACCCGGCCGAGTCGGAAAAGATCCGGAATTCGGTGAAACTGGGAGTTCCGGTGGAAGGAGAGATCTTAAATTATGACAAGTGCGGTAAGCCTTTCTGGACCAACTATAGCATCCACCCCGTAAAAGATGAGGAAGGCCGCGTGGTAAAATTCTTCTCCATACAAAGTGACATCACGCATCTGAAAAACATCCAGGAACAAATTCACCGCCAACATATCGACTATCAAAAAAAGCTTGCGGCGGCGCAGTTGAAGGCGGGAGAAGAAAAACAAACGCAGATCGGACAGGAACTACACGACAATATCAACCAGGTTCTCGCGGTATCACTGCTCTACTCCGGGATGATCGCCAACGGCCAGGGAAATGCCTCCCGTAATATCGGCCTGGTAATAGATAACCTGAAACTGGCCATTAGCGAGATCCGGGCTCTTTCCCACCAATTGGTGGCACCCCGGTTCAAAACCCGGAGCCTGGCAGAAATATTCCAGGACCTGTCCAAATGCATTCATCCATCCACGGCCCTGCAGTTGGCGATCCATATCGCCGACGAGACCCTCATTCCCGATGAAATCAAACTGACACTTTACCGCATCGCCCAGGAACAGCTTAATAATGTGAACAGGCACGCGCACGCTTCCAACGCCTGGCTGAACCTGAAATTATCCGGCAATGAGGTCGGCCTGATGATCAGGGACGATGGTATTGGATTCGATATGCAGGAGCAGCATTCCGGTATTGGCCTGGGAAATATTTCAGCGAGAGTAGAAGCCTATTCAGGTAAAATGAAACTTCAGGCTGAACCGGGCAAAGGTTGTTTGCTGGATATCCGGATCCCCCTGTAATCATTTCCTGTACTTCTTCAGGATCTCGTCGATCCTCGGGTCGGGGACCAGGTCGGTAGTAGCGAGCAGCCTGATCTTTTTGAAGGCCGGATGCTCCGTATGGATGACAAAGTTGAAGGCGTCGGGGATCACCGCAGAAGGCACTTTCAACACTGCAGTCTCTCCTTTTTCGTACCAGGCGTCACCGATCACCTGGCATTTGGAAACATCATTTGGGTCCCGCCAGGTTTTGGGAAGTGAAGACTGCCTGATCACGGTAATCTTTACCGCATCAGGGATCTCGATGATCATTGTCCGAAAATTATCATTGAAGCCGGTTCCCTGCCGGCGGATCATTGATTCAAGAAATGCGATCTCCAGCGTACTGCCCGCGTAGATCACTTTCTTTCCTTTGGAATTCCAGCGTCCTTCCATCCCCGAAGCTTTCAGGGAGTGGCTGTATTTCTTATGAACGATCCGGTAGGCGAGCATTTCTTATAATGGATAGCCCTGAGCCAGCTTTTCGAGCTCTTCCGCGACCAGATCCACGCCCCCGGGTGTGATGAGGAGATCAATGGGTTTTTCTTTGGAGCGGGGGCCGGGCTTGTTCAGCCAGTAATTGAACTCTTCCACGCTGCCCAGGACTTCCTCGCCTTTCCCGTAGAGGGAGATCAGTTTGAGTAGGTGTTCACTGACTATGGGCTCCAGCGTTTTTTTATTTTCAGAATAGTTGCGGACAGTGCGGGGATGCATACTGATCAGCTTTCCCAGCTTCGTATCCGTAAGGTGGGCGATATCGGCGAAAGAATAGAATACATCGGCTTCTACGCCTTTTCTGGCCAGGGCGCTGAGTGAGCGCGCGCTGGCTTTTCCATATTGAGCGAATCTTTCACGAACGATCATTCCTTTTTTTGTAAATATAGGAATTTTTTCGGTTTTGGAATGGAAATTATTCGTAGGGTGACTTCGACTCCGCTCAGTCACCAAGTTCTTTGTGGCTTTATGTCGGTGACTTCGACTCCGCTGCCTGCGACTCCGCTGCCCTCGACTCCGCTGCCTTCGACTCCGCTCAGGCACCGGCGTACTTCGTGGGTTTGATTTGTGAACAGCCCGGCACATCGGTACTG
>CAMLEM010000392.1 GCA_946479005.1 uncultured Chitinophagaceae bacterium
TCACGATCCTCATTCTTTGTCCTTCCAGTACATAAGAAGGGCGAACCAGGACGGGATATCCAACCTTATTCGCCACTTCGATCGCATCATCCACCGACCAGGCAGTACCATAGCTGGGATAGGGGATGTCGAGATCTTTCAGGCGATCTGAGAATCTTCCGCGGTCTTCGGCAATGTCGATACTGTCATAAGAAGTTCCAATGATCCGGATCCCTTTTTCGTGCAGCTTTTCGGCGAGCTTCAAAGCAGTTTGTCCACCGAGCTGGACGATCACACCTTCCGGTTTCTCGTGTTCGATGATCTCGCGCAGGTGTTCCCAGTAAACGGGCTCGAAATAGAGCTTGTCGGCCATATCGAAATCCGTGGAGACGGTTTCAGGATTGCAATTCACCATTATTGATTCAAAGCCCGCTTCCTTGATGGCCAGGAGCCCGTGAACACAGCAATAATCGAATTCAATTCCCTGGCCAATCCTGTTGGGACCCGAGCCCAGCACGATGATCTTTTTCTTATCCGTTACCCGGCTTTCGTTGACATTCCCGCTTTCAAAGGTTGAATAGAAATAGGGAGTTTTCGCTTCGAACTCCGCGCTGCAGGTATCCACCATTTTATAAACGCGCGTTATCCCCGCCTCCTTTCTTTTCCGGTAAACATCTTCTTCATCGCCGTGGCCGGTGATCCTGCTGATCTGCTCATCGCTGAAGCCATTGATCTTTGCTTCGCGGAGCAATTCGACCGGAAGTGAATCCAGGTCGTACTCTGCCATCTCCTTTTCCAGGTTCACCAGCTTTTGTATCTCGTATAGAAACCAGCGATCGATGCCGTTCGTGGCCTTGGAAATCGTGCCCACGGAGATGCCTGCCATCAAAGCATCCTTGATGCGGAAGATCCTGTCCCACTTCGGAACCTTTATATATTCAAGCAGTTCTTCCGCGCGCATCATACTCTTTCCATAATAACCCAGCCCCACCGCATTGTTCTCAAGGCTCTGACAGGCTTTTTGAATGGCTTCGGAAAAACTTCTTCCAATGGCCATTACCTCGCCCACGCTTTTCATTTGCAGGCCCAGGGTATCATTGGCTCCTTTGAATTTGTCGAAATTCCAGCGGGGTACCTTCACGATCACATAATCCAGGGCAGGTTCAAAATAAGCTGATGTGGTTCCCGTGATCTGGTTCTGCAATTCATCCAGGTTATAACCTATCGCCAGCTTGGCGGCAATTTTTGCAATGGGATAACCCGTTGCCTTGGAGGCCAGGGCGGATGAGCGGCTTACGCGAGGGTTTATTTCGATGGCGATGATCTCCTCCGTTGCGGGGTTCATCGCAAATTGCACATTACAACCCCCCGCGAAATTTCCAAGGTCCCGCATCATCGTAATGGCCGTGTTACGCATCAGCTGCATACCCGTGTCACTGAGCGTCATTGCCGGTGCCACGGTGATGGAATCCCCGGTATGAACGCCCATCGGGTCAAAATTCTCTACCGTACAAATAATACATACGTTATCGGCTGCATCTCTCAACAACTCGAGCTCAAATTCCTTCCAGCCCAGTACCGCCTGTTCAACCAGCACTTCGTGAATGGGGGAGGCTTGCAGTCCCCGGTTCAGCGCTTCATCCAATTCGGTTTTATCGTGCACAAAGCCACCCCCGGTTCCTCCCAGGGTGAACGAGGGGCGAATGACAAGAGGAAACCCTATCTCCTGGGCGAATTCCTTTCCTTCCAGGAAGGAGTTTGCCGTTCTCGCGCGGGCAACCGGCACACCGAGTTTGAGCATCCATTGCCGGAATTTTTCACGGTCTTCCGCTTTGTCGATGGCCTTGATGTCAACGCCAATGAGCCGAACACCATATTGCTTCCATATACCGAGGTCTTCCGCTTCCTTTGCCAGGTTGAGCGCGGTTTGACCGCCCATCGTGGGAAGTACGGCGTCGATCTTGTTCTCCTTGAGGATCTGTTCAATGCTTTCAACGGTCAGCGGAAGAAGGTAAACCCGGTCGGCCATCATCGGGTCCGTCATTATCGTGGCGGGATTGCTGTTGATGAGGATCACTTTTACCCCTTCTTCTCTCAGGCTCCTGGCGGCCTGGGTGCCGGAATAATCAAATTCACAAGCCTGTCCGATGATGATGGGTCCTGAGCCAATGATGAGTACGGATTTGATGGAGTGATCTTTGGGCATTTTTAAGATAGATTTCCTTGCTGGAAGATTTGATTACCGGGGGCCAAAACTAAGATAATAGGAGGGCTTTTGCCGTAAAGCTTTCCAGATTTTCCCGGGAGTTAACGCGTGGTTCTGTCTATTTTCCGGTAATCGAGCGAGTAGAGATCGTCGAAGATGTTTTTTTTCTGCTGGGTAAGGGAGAGCACAAGGGTCCTTAATTCCTCAGGACTGCGGAGATCTTTCCTCGGTGTGAAATCTTCCGCGATGGTGCGGATTCTCAGGGTATCACTTTTCATCTCCATATGGGTCAGGTAATAGATCTTCCGGGTTTCAAACCCACCGGGGCTTTTCCTGTTGGGGATCTTCACCGTTCCTTCTACACTCATATAGCGGTCGTCACCGATCCGGGAAGTAAAGGCGGAATAATATGCGGTGTCCGGAAGGATCATATCACCCTTGATTGATTTCCCGTACCGGGTGATGGAATAAACTGAATCGGTCTTTGCCGTGATGTCGAGCGCCTCGATCCCAAAAAAATCACTGCCGTCCCTCACGATCCCATACCAGTACCCGATCAGGCTGCTGTCGATGAACTGGATCAATCACGAGGTCATGCAGGACCCCAGCGGGTCC
>CAMLEM010000393.1 GCA_946479005.1 uncultured Chitinophagaceae bacterium
CGCTCGGTCTGGTCGTAAAGTACGTGCCTCAGCCTGGAAAGATGGTAAAAGGCAGTAGGCTCCATTTTCTTGCTCAAAACTCCCTTATCATACACATTCGATTCAGAGGAAACATAAAGATCCCCTTCAAGGCCGTAAACATTCACGTCGACCCCGTGGATATCCGAAACATCATCCACCAGCTGCTTCAGGCCTTTGTTTGAAACAGAATCATAAACATTGACCACAGCACCCGGGTTCCTTTGCTCTGCGAGCCGCTTCTGCATTTCGTTCACCATTATCTTCATTGTGCGGCTGAGCTTATCACGGTTATTTCTTTCATACCGTGTAATGAAAAAAGAAATGGTGGAAGCGCCGATGACCAGGAAAGAGAATACGCTGATGAATATGATGGTGCTATGTACCTGGGAACGAATGTTGAACTGCAGGAGATTCCGGAACCCGCGCCAATTCGTTCCTGTCTTTAATACAAATGAGATCAGCTGGACCAACGCCACCAGGAAAAGGAAGGCGCAGAAAATATAGGAGAACAGGGTAATGGCCTCGATAAAGGTTTCTTTTTTTCGCGCAATGACCACCACTTTTTTATCGCTTTTATACCAGAGCTCATCATAATCCCCGTTCTGGCGCCGCTCAAATTCCTCTCGGGGAACTTCGGAATCAGCCAATGTGGTGGCAAATGGATATTTATCCATCGCCGATTTAAGCTGCCTGTTCTCGTACACGGCGTGAGAATATAAAGGGGAACTTTCCGGGTCGGCCTGTTTGAATTGCCGGAACAGTTCCGGGAACAGGGCATCACTGCTGTAATTCTTGGGATTGGAGACGATGAAAAAGGTGCCGATCCGGCTACTATCCTCTCCCACCACTTCCCTTCTGGTGATATAGTTGAATTTATCAAACGCCGCTTCATAATAATAAAGGCCGGGCACGCTGGTTTCCAGTGATTGTACTTCCAGGATCGCGTTGAGCGCTTCCGCGGAAGTGGCATCGTCGTTGAACAGGGGTTGGTTCTCACTGTCATAAATGTAAAGTCGCGTTTCGTACCGGTTAAGATAGCCCGTGTAATTCGTGGTGATGATACTGTCACGCAGCTGCCGGTTCTGCATCTCATCGTGGAAACGCCGGAAGTTATCTTTCAGGAAATCGTTATCGATGTAACTGATCGCGATGCTCATCATCCGCTCACTCCCCTGGTCGGTCTGGAAAGCGAGTTTATCGGCCATTCTCTTGCGCTTTTCCCATTCTGCCTTTGAGATCTCGTTGAGCATTATCAGCGAGATGGAGATCGAGAAAACGAATATCCAGGAAAGTATGCTGGCTATGTTGATACGGATCCGGCTAAAAAGAAGACCCTGCCTCTCGATCAGCCAGGTATAGGCCAGCAGCCAGGCGAGAACGGGGATGTAAAATAACACGGCGGCACCCGGGCGCAGGGTCAGGAAAAGCAAACCGGCTAGCCCTATCGCGAAATAGGTGAGGATCTTCCATTCCCTGAACAGGGGATAGATGAACTTGAAAAGGAGCTGGGAAAAATAATAATAGGCCAGTGAAAGGCAGGCCAGGATGGCAAAGCCAACCACGGTATACCTCGTAAGGGTAAAAAAGTTGGTCACGTCAAAGGATATCTTGGAATCCGCGACCAGGCTCCGGATGACGGCTGCCAGGGTGAAAGTGGAATAGATCAAAAGGAAGATTGAAACAAGGCCTGCAAACCATCGTAACCGTGGATCTGTTACGGCCAGCGGGTCCTCCGTTTTTTTTATCCGGTGCCAGGCGAATAGCACTACCCAGCAGAAAAGCGCCGCGTTGATCAGGAGATCTCCGAGGGAACGCTGTACCTGGTTCGATCCATAATGTACCGGGTTGAAAAGGTCGAATTGCCGAAGGTTCAGCAATTCGGGATACCAGTAAGTGAGAAGGCGCAACAGCAAAAGTGCAAGTGTCAGGAACGCGATACCCTTCCAGGCTCCTTTTCGGTTTGAGAGCGCTTCGGCAAAGAGATGAAGAAAAAGTAAAAGAAGCAACGTGGCCGTCATTCGTAAAACGATGGTCAGGGCGTCATTGTATGGCACTGCCCCCGAGGTCTTCCTTTCCAGGAAAAAGATCGTCCGCCCGGTAAGCGATTTCACCCCGAACTCCGTTGGTGTTTCACTCAGTCTCACCCGTTTGTCGGCATTCTGACCATAGAGGAAAACTTCCGGGAGGTAATCTGTTTCAATGAAAAACTTGGACCGGATGGGGATCATCGCGAAGCCCAGCACCCGTGAAATGGTATTGGTGTCGCTGAGCGTCTTCTTGATGGTGTAATACCATCCATTGGAGAGGCGCAGGAAATATTCACCGTCCTTTGCATAAAGCATATGGGGAGGAGGCACGGCCACCTGGTCACTCCAGAACCTCAGGTCGGAGTCCCCGAATTCATTAATGGTGTAGAGATAGGTGCCATAATCCTTGCTGACGATCCGCGAGAACTCGGGAAGCGTTTCCGTTCTCTTAAGCAGCTTCCGGATGCGGGATGTATCGCGGAGGAAACGATCGAAATCCGCCTGGTGTTTCTGGATATAATGTTCCGCCCGGTCAACCTCGTGCGAAATAGAGGATGTGCCGGTATAAAGCCTGTTGAAGAGAAATGAAAGCAGGAATAAAAAGATCGATCCGGAGAGCAAGAAAAACTTCCGCGAACGGATATTTATGAATAGTGGCTTCACGAGTCGTGATGACGGTGTTTGATGGCATTCCAGATGGCATCCATTTCTTGCAGGGTCATTTCACTTAACTGTTTTCCTC
>CAMLEM010000394.1 GCA_946479005.1 uncultured Chitinophagaceae bacterium
ACTGTCGTCGCCGTCATCGTCCATCACACGGTCGACCAGCTTCTGAAAGCCGGATTTCTTCAGTGTAGAATCTGTGTTTTGGGCAAAAAGGGTTCCCGTGATCAGGGATCCGGCCAGGATTAAGATTGCAGCAAGTTTCATTGGTTCGTCGATTGTGTTTTACCGGATGATCGTGATGGTCCCTTTCCTGGTTACGAGCTGTTCCCTGGTGTCGATCCCTTCGGCCACCCAAATATAAACGCCGGTGGGCTGTTCCACTCCATTGAGCTTTCCGTCCCAGCCCTGTCTCGGGTCACGGGTGGAAAATACCTGTTGTCCCCAGCGGTTATAGATCCTCAGGAATTTGAATTCACGGATGCCCACGGGTATGGCGCGTAGGATATCATTCCTTCCATCATTGTTGGGAGTGAAGGCGGAGGGCAGGTAGATCTCGGGACCTTTGTAAACCTTTACGAGTACGTCATCCATTCCCTCGCAGCCTTCAGGTGTTGTACCGGTGACAATGTAACGCTGTTCCTGCGGGAGAGTGGCAATGGGTTTGTCGGAGCCGGGATCATCAAGGAAAAATGAAGGAGACCAGGAATAACTGGTTACACCGGCGCTTCCTTCTTCTCTTACGGAAAGCTGGATGGGCTGGTTGATCACAGCCACCGTATCCCTGCCGGCAAAGATCTTTACGGCCGGTGTTACACTGAGCACTACCTCGTCCGGTACCAGGGATTCACAACCGCGGCTGTCCCATACCGTTAGAAAATAGCTGAGGCTTTCGCGGGCCTTCACCGTGGGCACGGCAATATTTGCAGGGGTGATGAAATTTGTCGTAGGCGACCATTCATAGCGTACGCCACCGGAACCATTGAACTGTATCTCGCGGCCATAGCAAATGGCAATGTCATCCCCGGCATTGGCCACCGGTGAGGGGAAGATGCGGATCAATATAGAGTCGGTCCTGGTACAGATACCCTGGGTGGCAGTGAGATAGTACCAGGTGTCGGCGGTGGGTGAGGCGGTCGGCTGCAGGAGCGATGCATCATCCAGGGTGCCCGCAGGCGTCCAGGATACAGAGGCCGCATTTGTAGTGGCAGGGATGAGGTAACTCCGGCCACTGCAAATGCTGGTATCATCGCTGGCTTCCACCACCACATCATTATCCAGGGGGATCAGGACGGGGGTCGTAAGCAGGCATCCATTGCCATCCTTGATGGTGATGGTATGGGTGCCCCCGGGGAGATTCAGAATGGATGAGGACTGGAAATTCAATCCGTCTGTAGAGTAAGAATAAACATTATTACCCCCGGTAACGCTGACTGTCGCTGTTCCATCAGGATCACCAGAACAGCTGGCAGGGCTTGTAAGCAGGCTGGTTATCTGTAAATCGGGGAAGGCCTGTGCAATGGTCACCGGCAGGCTGTCTATGCAATTCCCGTCCCGGATCTTTACCCAATAGCTTCCCGCGGGCAGGTTGTTGAAGGTGCTATCGTTTTGCCAGTTCACGCCATCCAGGGAGAATTGTACCGGCTGAAGCCATTCTCCGCCACCGGAAACTTTTATTTGCCCGTTGGTGGCACCGCTGCAATTCACATCTGTTTTGGAAATGAATTCAAGCTGTTTCAGTTCCAGCCTGATAGAATCTCTTGCATTGCAGGTGCCCTCCGTAGCGGTGACATAATATGTTGTGATCGCATTGACGGGTGTGGCGAAAGGATCCTGTACAACCAGGCTGCTCAGTGTGGGTTCCGGATCCCACTGGTAATTCGAATAGGATCCGGAAGCCTGTAGCTGAACCGGGTTATTCCGGCACACTGCCTGCGAACCCGGATATACAGAAAGCGTATCATAGTCCCTGATCTGGATGATGGTGCTGTCGGTAGGTGTACCTGCCGCACATCCGGCAAGTGCGTAGATCTTGATGAATTCGATTCCTTCCGGGAGTCCATCCACGAGTGGAACCACGCTTATCGTGGTGATGCTGTCGTTGGGTGGTATGGTTACGATGGTAGGGAGCGGCACATAATCAACACCGCTGGTGGCCGTGCCTGCATAGGAGAGCGTAATACTTAAGGGGTTTGGTTCTTTACGCGGCCGCCCGATCTCGAGTGAGCCTGTAACACATCCTTCCACCAGGTAGCTGGTCCCGCCGGGATCCACCTGGGTATAGTTGACGAGGTCGATCGCATTCGAAGTGAGTGATCTTGCCTGGAGGAAAACCCCGGAATCCCAGGCAGCATCGATCCTGTCTGCGATAACGAGCTTCAAATGATAGGTTTCGCAGGGCCGCACCTCGGCGAAAGCAGTAAAGATGACGGTATGTCCTTCGTGGGTGAAGGTTGAGTTTCCCGCATTGCTCACATAATATTGTGGAAAGCTCACGCAGCTGGGGGAAGCCGCCGTAACATTGTTCACATTCATTATCGTCACCGGAAGAGAGGTTCCGGGGATCAGGGCGATATTCTGGAACCCGGTGATCCCGGGCCCCGAGATAAAGAAACCAAAGGCATCATTGAACTCACAAACAAATTGCGGATCATGAAACGAATGCTGTCGCCCAGGGAAACGAAGTCGAACTCCAGCACCACGGCATCCCTGAAATCACTGAGGGGAGCACCCAGGGCGGTAGCGAGAGTGGGGTCGCCGCCGAGGCCCAGGCTATTGTCTGCAAGAGAGGATTCGGGACCATCTATTCCATTCCTGTTGGGAAAGGAACGGTCTGATTTCGCCCTTCCTGTCGTCATCACGATCCCGCTATCGATCCCGATATTATTGCCCCCCAAATTCACAAAGAAAC
>CAMLEM010000395.1 GCA_946479005.1 uncultured Chitinophagaceae bacterium
CCCATCGCTACCCCGGAAACGTGCTTGGGAATGCCCACGCCCGCATCCATCAGGGCCAGTGACCCTGCGCAAACGGTAGCCATTGAAGAAGAACCGTTCGATTCCAGGATATCACTTACAATGCGAACGGTATAAGGGAAATCACCACCGGGCATCATTTGCCTGAGCGACCTCATTGCCAGGTTCCCGTGTCCCACTTCGCGGCGACCGGGACCACGCATCATCTTCACCTCGCCGGTTGAAAACGGGGGGAAATTGTAATGCAGGATGAATTTCGAATAATCAGAAACCGCGGCACTTTCGATCAGCAGGGAATCCAGCGGAGTGCCCAGGGTCACCGTGGTCAGTGATTGCGTTTCTCCCCGCGTGAACAATGCGGCGCCGTGCGGCGAAGGCAATACATCCACTTCCATATTGAGAGGCCTGACTTCGTCGAGCTTTCGGCCGTCGAGGCGAACCTTGTCTTTCAGGATCATATCACGAATGACGTTGTACATCACATCACCATAATAATTCTTTACCCATTTTTTCACGTTATCAGGAAGATCCTCACCTTCGGCGATGTTCTGTTCTTTTTTCATCATCTCCATCAGCTCATCCTGGATGGCTGAGAAACGGTCTGAACGTTCGTGCTTGCTGAGGGCCGATTTGGCGATCTCGTAAACTTTCGGTTCCGCATATGCATTCACTTTTGCACGGACCTCTTCATTCTGTTCCGGCTTTGCATATTCGCGTTTGCCTGCCACGCCTTTGGCGGCTCTCAGTTCTTCCTGGGCTTTCACCTGCACCTTGATTGCTTCGTGTCCCACTTCTATCGCTTTCACAAGATCCTCCTCGCTGCATTCTTTGGCCTCGCCCTCTACCATCATAATATTCTTGCTGGTAGCAGCGATGATGAAGTCCATATCCGCATTGGCCAATTCTGATCTCAGCGGGTTTACCACGAACTGTCCGTCAATGCGTGCCACACGAACCTCGGAAATGATCTCCTGTATGGGAACGTCTGAAACGGCCAGGGCAGCCGATGCAGCCAGGCAGGCAAGGGCGTCGGGCATCACTTCGGGATCACTCGAAATAAGGGTTATGAGCACCTGCACCTCGCATAAATAATCTTCGGGGAAAAGTGGACGAAGCGCCCTGTCAACCAGGCGCGAGGTAAGCACTTCGTAATCGTTCAAACGCGCTTCGCGTTTGAAAAAAGAACCGGGAATACGACCGGCAGAAGCAAATTTCTCCTGGTAATCCACGGAAAGAGGAAAGAAGCTTTGTCCTTCCTTGGGTTCCTTATTGGCAACAACAGTGGCAAGCAGGATACAATTGCCCTGGCGAACGGTCACCGAACCATCTGCCTGTCGGGCGAGACGACCCGTTTCGATGATCACCTCCTGTCCTTCCTTTATCTGGAAGCGGGATTGAATCGGTTGTGATAACATACGTTAACGTATTTGAAGTAATGAATACCAGGAAATACCGGTCCGCAAATTCCAACCCCGCTGGGGGCCAATTTTCAAAAGGGAGGGTGGATCCGGAAATTCCTGGAAGATATGAGGGCTTATTTTCTGAGACCGAGCTTCTCGATCAGCTGGCGATAACCGGTCAGGTTATGCTTTTGCAGGTAATTCAGCAAACGCTTGCGCTTTCCTACCAGCTGCATCAGGCCGCGGTGGGTGGAAAAATCCTTTTTGTTTTGCTGAAGATGGCTACTGATCTGGCTGATCCTTTCGGTAAGGAGGGCGATCTGACCTTCAATGGAGCCGGTATTTTTCTCGTTTCCGGCGAAATTTGTGAAAACTGAGGCTTTCTTTTCTTTAGCTAATGGCATCTTTGTTTTTTTTAATTGGTCATCCGGTATTTTACATCCGTTAATTTCGGCTGCAAAGCTAAGGTTTTGCGGGCGAACCACAAAAGGATATCAGACTGGCACCCCCCGTTATCTTTGTTCAAAATATTTTGCTGAATGCCTGATTCTGAACACGTAAAGAACATCCTGGGACTTCAGTTGTCCTCCGATCCCCGCTGGGTCGACCTGGCGGCGATCAGCATCGGGGACATCCTCACCGACCACGCGTGGTGTGAGCAGAAAGCTGCCAGCACCTGCATCTCCCTGGTACAGCGGTACTGTGATAAGATCGAACTGGTAAGAGCCCTTTCCCCGGTGATCACGGAAGAATGGGGTCATTTCCGGATGGTACTGGCGGAACTCGATAAAAGAAAACTCTCCCTGGGAAGGCAGCGCAGGGATGAATATGTAAACAAACTGATGGAATTCCAGGTAAAAGGCGGAGCTGAGGAGGGAAGACTGCTGGACCAGTTATTGATGATGGCACTTATTGAAGCGAGGAGCTGCGAAAGGTTCAAAAGACTGAGTGAAGGATTGAACGATGAATATCTCCGCAGATTCTATCGTAGGTTTATGGAAAGTGAGGCGGGTCATTATACCCTGTTCATTGAACTCGCTGAAAGATACATTCCCTCCGAAAAAGTGCGAAAGCGCTGGGCTGAATGGCTCGCATTTGAAGCGGAAGTGATGAAGAGCGCGGAAGTGCGGGGGGACAGGATTCATTGATTCCGGGTTTCGGATTTGGGATTTAATCAACTCATCTTTGCTACCCCTGCTTCAGCTTTCGAAGAAAAGATCTCCGGTTCATACCCAATGATCTTATGATAATGTGATGCCAGCTTCTTCCTGAATTCGATGAATTTGTTTTCTTTCACCAGAGCGATGGCGCAACCCCCGAAGCCGGCGCCGGTCATTCTCGCGCCGATACAATCTTCATAACCG
>CAMLEM010000396.1 GCA_946479005.1 uncultured Chitinophagaceae bacterium
AGCTCGAGGGATTTCTCTTTCATAGGGGAACAGCAGGTGGGGCGGTTATATCAATTGTTCGGACAGCGGCATCTGAGCCCCAACCTGACGCAGAATGGGGCCATCACTTTTATCGCGGTATTGGATGACAGGCCTGAAAAGATCGAGGAGTTGGCATTGGCGGCCTCTGAATTCCTCGAAGTGCAGGTGATCCGGGGTCTCTCATTACTGACCATCCGGCACTACCGGAGGGAATTGATTGATATGTTAACCAAAGGGAGGTCGATCATCTTGAGGCAGCAGACGCCGGAGACGGTTCAGATGCTCCTTCAATGATTTGGGATTTGGGATTTGGGATTTGAGATTTCTAAATCCCAAATCCCAAATCCAAACTCCAAAATCAAAAGCAAAGCCCCTCCAACCGAAGGGGCCCTGGTTTTATTTAGCAATAAATGATTACTAGCGGATCTCACCATCATCTCCACCGCAATACATACCATCAAAGGCAAACACGCAACATCCCGTATTACTACCGGACTTATAGTATGCCTGCGCCTCCGTGTCGATCTCATAAGGCACGGTAGTGTACAGCCTGTAATAAGAGGGGTTGCCACCGGAGGTGCCGAAGTTGAACTTCAGTACGGCAGAGGTCATACACGGCTGGCTCGGATCCTGGATCACATTGGGAGTGAATGTTGTCCAGTCAACTCCATTGCCGCTGTATGAAGCTGAAGCAAGGGTTGAAAGATCCACACAGGAATTGATCGGGAATCCCCAATGGCTCATATCCTGGGTAGTTCCGTTCGTACCATTCCCGGGAGCGGGGTTCTGTACGGACCAGGTCCACTCATACAGGGGACCATTTGCCGTTTCCACGATCACATTACTGCTGATCAGGCTGACCATATAGGCATTGGGTTCACAGGGGCCCATCGTTCTCGGTGGCCGTGCATTCAGTGTTGTTTCAACAGGTGAAGTGGCCTCAGGTACGCTTTTCACGTCCTTCGATTTTTCACAGGCTGCAAGAAAACCAAGTGTGGCTATCGCCGCACTCATCAGGAGTTTAGTTGTTTTCATCGGGTTGCTTTTGGGTGATTAAATGTGATGTCGCAATTCAGTCAGGATATTGGACTATCGGGGATAAAACTATAACCCTGTTTTTCCAAAAGCAAGCGTTCTCGTAGAACTACGGATAGATTTTTTTTGAAAGATGTGAATTGCCCGTTCGAAAATGGGGGATTACTCTGCGGCTTCTATGGTAACGGTTTGTACCATCTTCTTCGGCACGGGTTTATCGTGGAGCATTGCGGGTTTCCACTTAGGCATTTTTTCCAGCCTGGCCAGGAGCTCGTCTTCCAGGTCGTGGGCATCTTTGATCGTTTTGACGATCTTTAGATTAACAGGTACTCCGTCGCTGTCCACAACGAATTCGACCTGGATGTATGCTTTACGCATTCCTTTCGGCAATAACATCACAAGCTCATTGCCCAGTTTGTTCAGGTAAGCATTGAATTCTTCGATTCCCCCCGGGAACTCCGGCCATTGATGAACAGAAGCAGGGATGTTAGTGATATCGCGGGTGATTCGCGGCGGAGGGATCCTCTTCACCGGTTTTTCTTCAGCATTCCTGGGTTTGCGGGGAGGTACGTCGTTAATGATATACTCTCCCTTCTCCCCTATCATCACCACGGGCAGCTGTTTGTATTTATCGAAATAATCAAAGGCATCCTCCAGCCTGTCTGCAAACTTTTTTAAGGATGGATCATTCTTGGAAAGATTATCAAGATACTTTACACTCTTTTCCACGTTGAACCGGATGGGGAAAATATGAACGGGTATGAAATCCTGCCCCTGGTCTTTCGCGTGCGCGGCCAGGATATACAGCTCGTCGATCTGTTCATCGCGGATCGGGATGCAGCCCACGGTGACGCAACTGCCGTGAATGTAAATGGCGCTGCCCGGCCTCAGGGAGTCGCTCAACACCCTGTCCGAAGCATTCGGGTAATTAATGCCCAGCGAGAGATAATAATTGCTGCGCGGGTTAAATTCATTAATGTAATAGAAACCTTCGGGTACCTGGTAATCCCCTTCCATTCTTTTGGGCCCCAATGATCCCGCCAGGGCGCAAACCTTGAAGATCTTGAAAAGCTTGAATTGCTCGCTGAGATCATTCTTTACCCAAACCTCAAGCTGGCTGTCATATTTAAAAGAACGTATATAGATATATTTCGCTGGCCAGGTTAGATTTTTCTCTTCAAACTGGTTTTTAAGAAGTTCCTCCTTACGTTGCAGGGCTTCACCCGGACGAGGAAGGGTTCTCTGGTAATCAATAAATGAAAAAGAATTCCCTCCTCCCTTGGAGAGTTGGGGTTGCGCGAATGCAGCCAGCGAAACTGCGACAAATAAAGGGGTCAAAAAATATCTCATACCGGATCCACTTCGTTAACGCCGGAGGCTGTTATTTATTTTCAATTAACTCCTGTACAGTGTATAAAGATATGTTCTTCAGCCTGCAGGGACCAGTTGGCGGGGATCTTTTAACGTTTTGAAATTTCCACCACTGTGAATAACTCTAGAGGTTTCCCCGCGAGGCCTGCTCTCTTTCTATCGCTTCAAAGAGGGCCTTGAAATTCCCCTTACCAAAACTCTTCGCGCCCTTTCTCTGGATGATCTCGAAAAACAGGGTCGGCCGGTCTTCCACAGGCTTTGAAAATAACTGCAGAAGATAGCCTTCATTGTCGCGATCAACAAGTATACCTAACTCTTTCAAAGGCTCCAGGTCTTC
>CAMLEM010000397.1 GCA_946479005.1 uncultured Chitinophagaceae bacterium
CCCGCTCCTCCGATGATGGCACCCATTTTTAAACTGGCTGCCACAAGGACGGAGGTTTTCAAACTGATCATATGCAGGTATTCTTCCAGTTCCACCTGGTCCCTGCTTTCAAAATCCATATCAAGCTGCTGTCCCTCACACACCTGCCGGGCGGCATCGTTGAATATCTTCAGGATTCTCGTCAGGATGCCATTATCAATGCGGTTGATATGTTCGTAAGCTTTCACAAGCATCACATCTCCGGCCAGCAGCGCAGTGCTGTCGCCATACCGGCTATGCAGGGTCTGCATACCCCGACGCAAGGGCGCTTTATCCATCATATCATCGTGGATCAGCGTGAAGTTGTGGAACAGCTCAATGGCGGTGGCCACTTCCCAGGCATCATCTATGATGTCGCCGAACAGTTCATTTCCCATCACGCAAAGAACCGGGCGGATCCTTTTGCCGCCCTGCCGCAGAAAATACTCATTGGGCTCATACAGCGATGCAGGCTCGGCAGGAAAATGACGCCGGTCAAACTGGAGGTTGAATTTCTCTGAAAGCAGTTCGAATGAGTGCATAATCAAAGATAAAATATAAGGATTATTTCCTGCGCTTACGCTGATCCGTACCTTTTCCCGTTTTCTTTCCCGCGGTTTGAGGCCTGGCTGAACCGGTTTTCGGCTTCTTTTGGCGGACCGATTCCCGCTCTTCGCGGAATTCCGCCGCGATCACCCATTCATAATCCAGCTGCCTTCTCCCGAGATTGGCAGAAATCACTTTGATCATTACTTTGTCTCCCATCCGGAACTTTCTTCCGCTCCGCTGACCAACCAGGCAATAGTCTGCTTCATCGTGCCTGAATTCATCGTATTCCAAAAGACTATGAACACTCACCAGGCCTTCACATTTATGTTCAATGGTCTCCACCCAGAAACCAAAACTCGCCACCCCGCTGATCACGCCTTCAAACTCCTCACCAATGAAATTCTTCATATACTGCACCTGTTTGTATTTGTTCGCGCCCCGCTCCGCTTCCATTGCTGCCCTTTCACGCTCACTACAGTGCTTGCATTTTTCCTCCATCTTCTTGTCCGGCCTGGGAGCGCCATCGAGTACATCCTGCAGGATACGGTGAACCATCACATCGGGATACCTCCTGATCGGGGAAGTAAAATGGCAATAGTGTTCAAACCCGAGCCCGTAATGCCCTACATTCTCGATGGTGTACCGGGCCTTTGCCATCGTCCGGATTCCCAATTGCTCCAGTACGTGCTGCTCGGGCCGGCCGGTGACATCTTTCAATAGCTGGTTAAAGGAAGCAGCGATCGCATCCGGTGAGGATGTATCGAACTTATGACCGAATTTTTTCGCGAAAGCGGCAAATGGGATTAGCTTCTCTTCATCGGGGTCATCGTGTATCCTGTAGGGAAAGGGTATGGGCTTGTTATGATGCTTTTGTTTCGAGATATAAGCCGCAACGGTCCGGTTCGCTAAAAGCATAAATTCTTCTATGAGCTGGTGCGCTTCCTTGCTTTCCTTTATCATAATTCCGATAGGATCACCTTTTTCATCCAGCTTGAACCGCACTTCCTGGGAAGAAAAATTGATAGCGCCGTGCTGGAACCTTTTCTTCCGCATTCGCTGGGCCATATCATTCAGCAAATGGATCTCTTTTGAATACAGCCCCTCTCCCTTTTCAATGATCTCCTGGACCTCTTCATAAGTGAAGCGGTGGTCAGAATGTATCACCGTGCGTCCCAGCCAATGATGTTTCACTTCTCCCCGGTGATTCATTTGAAAAATGGCTGAAAAGGTTAGCTTGTCTTCGCGGGGTCTCAGGGAGCAGAGGAAATTTGAAATATGTTCCGGCAGCATCGGGTTCACCCGGTCGGGCAGGTACACGGAAGTGGCCCTGGCGTAAGCGTCCTCATCAAGTGGAGTTCCCTGTTCAACAAAATGACTCACGTCGGCAATGTGTACCCCGATCTCATACAGACCATTCTTCAATTGCCGGATGGAAAGCGCATCGTCAAAATCCTTTGCATCCACGGGGTCTATCGTGAAAGTGAGCACGGGTCGCACATCAAGACGCCTCTCCACTTCTTCCGCGCTGATGGTATCGGGGATACGTGCTGCGGTCTCCAGCGCCTCGTCTTCAAATTCCAGCGGAAACCCGGCGTCAAGAAGGATTTCCTTCATCGCGGCATCATTATTATTTTCCGGGTCCATCACCGAGAGGACCTCGCCCTGCGGCCTTTTTCCATCCGCATCCCAGTGAACCAGTTTCACCACAACCCGATCCCCGTCCTTTGCCCCGTTGAAAGCTTCCAGGGGAATGAATATGTCCGGCATCGGCTTGTCCATATCCGGCACAAAAAATGCAAAGCCCTTGTTCATCTCCAGCCTCCCGATGAACTCTGTCCTCCTGCGGCTCAGCACTTCCTCTACAACAGCCTGTTGCCTCCTTCCCTGGCTGCCGGGCTTTATCCTGAGTCTTACTTTGTCGCCGTGCAAAGCCGTATTAAAATCTCCCGGACGGATCAGCACATCTGTCTCTGATCCCTCGATCGTGGCATACCCCATCCCCGACCGCGTGATCTCGAGCACCCCTGTAACCGCTTTTGCTGAGCTTCGTCCTGTCCTGTCGTGGGAACGCTTTTTCTTTGAATTTTTCCTGCCCATACTTATTGATTGTTATCCTGTTTGTCCAATTTGTTTTTTTCCACGTACCCGCAGACCTTCCGTAAAAATTTCTCCTCTTCACCAAAAAGGAAATGGTGTT
>CAMLEM010000398.1 GCA_946479005.1 uncultured Chitinophagaceae bacterium
ATTCCCCGGCAGCTTTGATATGATCAGCAGGGGATGCTGGATGCTCTATAAGAACCAAAAAACAGAGGATCACGAGAAGCACCTGGCCGAAAAGGCGGAGAAGCTGGGACTTAGAACAGTGATCTGTAGTGGCTCGCAGGTGCAGGACTATGAACCGGATGTCGAAGTTGACGTGCGGGGTGGAGTTCTTTACCTCGACGACTGTCATATTGATACCGGAAAATTAATGCGGGTGCTGTATGCGCATCTTCAAAGGTCCGGGGTAAAATTCTGGATCAATACAAGGGTCACCGGGTTTGTTACATCGAACAACTTAATAAAAGAAGTGATCACTGACCGCACCCGTTTTTCCTGTGATGAATTCGTGCTGGCCAATGGCTCCTGGATGGGAGAAACGGCTAAGCAGCTCGGCTTGCGGATCCTGATGCAGCCGGGTAAGGGGTATAGCCTGGACTATTCCGGCAATGAGAAGAATTTGCAATACCCTTCGATCCTGGTAGACCACCGAACAGCAACAACGCCCATTGGAAAAAGACTGAGGATCGGGGGTACGATGGAAATGAGCGGGCATAGTGATAACATTCTTCCTAAAAGGGTGATGGCGATTTACAATGCATTCAAATTATATTATCCAAAAATGGAACTGGCGCCACCTGACCCTGCGCGGGCCTGGTTCGGGTATCGGCCCGTCAGTCCTGACGGGTTGCCCTATATCGGCAGGCATCCTAAATTTCGCAATCTTTCCCTGGCAGGCGGGCACGCTATGCTGGGTGTAAGTGCAGCTGCTGCTACAGGATTGTTAATTAAAGAGATCATTAACGGGCAAAAGAACACAATAGGGATTGAAGCCTTCAACCCGGCTAGATTTTGAGAGGTAAAAAACCTACTTTTATCCCTGTATGAATTTTCATTCTACGCGAATTCCTTACAGGCAAACCGGTTCATTTTCTTCACTCGTGCTGGATTACATCGATCAGCACGCCTCTCTTAGGAATTTTTACTCAAATCCTCCATCAGTCCAGGGGATCCGGGAGGCCATCGAGGCGCGAAGAACATTTAATACTGACAGGGAAGCGCTGGTAAAAGTCCTGACCAACCAATACGCGGCCCTTGTAACCGGCGAGAAGTTAAGATCAAACATCGAGCGCCTCGGTTCAGCAAAAACCTTTACGATCACAACGGCGCACCAGAATAACCTGTTCACCGGTCCGCTCTATGTTATTTACAAGATCATTCACGCGATCCGGCTGGCTGAGCATTGCAAGATCTCATTACCGGAATATGATTTCGTCCCCGTTTTTTATATGGGTTCGGAAGATGCCGACCTGGCGGAACTGGACCATATTTACCTGGGGGATCAAAAGATTCAATGGGACAGCGGGCAAAAAGGTGCTGTGGGAAAAATGAAAGTGGACAGGAACCTCGTTTCGCTGATCTCCCGCGTGGAAGGGCAGGTGAATGTGCAGCCCTTTGGTAAAGAGATCTCTGGAATGCTGAGAGATTCGTACCGGGAGGGATTGTCTGTACAGGAAGCCACCCTGCGATTGCTTCACTCCTTGTTTGGAGAACTGGGATTGGTTGTCCTGATCGCGGATGACCCGGCCTTAAAAAAACAGATGATCCCTGTGTTCAGGGAAGAACTGCTTCATCAGCGTTCTTCAGGATACGTGGAATCATCGATCCAGGCGCTGGCAGATCATAAATATAAAGTCCAGGTGAACCCGCGGGAGATCAATTTATTTTACCTGGAAGATGGGTCGCGGGAGAGGATAGAGAAGGAAGATAGTGGCTGGAAAGTAGTGAACACTGAGAAAAGATTTACAGAAACTGAGCTGATCAGGGAACTGGAAGACCACCCGGAACGCTTTAGTCCCAACGTGATCCTCAGGGGCGTCTACCAGGAAACGATCCTGCCCAACCTGGCATTCATCGGTGGAGGTGGTGAACTGGCCTACTGGCTTGAACTGAAATCAACCTTTGAACATTTCAAAGTCCCTTTTCCTGTGCTGGTCCTAAGAAATTCCTTTCTCATCCTGGAAAAGAAATGGAAGGAGAAGATCACTGCTTTGGGATTTGAAGCACAGGATTTTTTCCAGCCGGCTGAAGAACTCCTCACACGACTTGTTCGAAACCTGCGCGGGGAGGACTTGAAATTAAACGGCTCGATCACGGAGGTCGAACAACTCTACGACGTATTTAAGAAACAGGCTTCTTCCGTGGACCCGACGTTGGAGCGACACGTCGACGCCCTGCGTTCACAGGCCCTAGAAAAATTAATGAACCTGGAAAAGAAAATGGTTCGAGCAGAGAAAAGGAAATTTTCGGACCAGCAGCGACAGATACAGGCGGTGCGGAATGCTTTATTTCCAGGCAATGGACTCCAGGAAAGAAGAGATAATATCATCCATTATTATGCAAAATGGGGGAGAGGATTCCTGGATGCCCTCCTGGCCCATTCAATGGCATTTGAGCAGGAGTTTACGATTTTGGAGGAGTAGGTTTTTGTTTCCCGCAGATCACGCAGATTCTCTCCGCAGATTTCGCAGAAAACTCTCTTATAATCCGAAGCCTATTATTCGGCTTCAAAATTTTGGTATCAAATCTGCGGGATCTGCGTGTATTAGATCTGCGAGATCTGCGGGAAACAAAATTTAATTCCCCGACAGATAAATCGTAAACAGAAAACTCTGCTTCCTCACCCCACTAACACCAGTCAACGTGTTTTGATCCGATTTCTGATCTGTGATCGCACGGTTAAACC
>CAMLEM010000399.1 GCA_946479005.1 uncultured Chitinophagaceae bacterium
AGAATAACCTTGCTCCAGGCGCTCGACATATTTTTTACGATCCTGCACCTGGCCTTGATCGGGTTTAACCTTTTTGCCTGGATCTGGCCAAAAACAAGAAAAGCCCATCTTATAACCGCAGGCATCACACTGGCTTCCTGGGTGATCCTCGGCTTCTGGTTCGGCTTTGGGTATTGCCCGATCACCGACTGGCAATGGGACGTCAAGACTAAACTGGGAGAAACCGGCCTTCCCAACTCCTTTGTCAAATACTTCGCGGATAAACTCACGGGCAGGGACTTTGCCCCCTCCCTGGTTGATAACATCACGCTTTGGAGCTTCATTACGGCCATTCTATTTTCCATATATTTTAATTTTTTTCATAGAAAGCACCGGCGGGCTAAGGGTTCATCCCTAAAACCTTTTTAACGGTTTTCCCGCAACGAAACCCGGGGATTTTTCGACTTTTGTACAAATGAAGAAATTCTTTTTTGTCTGCCTGGTACTTTCCCTTGGAAAGGCTGTTGAAGCACAGCAGGTTGACAGCATTTTCTTTAATCTATATACCGACAGCCTCAAAAAAGGGCAGCATAATTATATCAACGTGGATGGCAAACTCTCCAATGGTAAATGGATGCCGCTGTCTTCAAAAGAGATCGAATTCTCCTGCACCACGGCCAGATTTTCCGGAAATGAGCTGATCATCCCCGAGAATTTCGCTGACCCGTCAGTGACCGTTAAAGCGGTGCTGCGCTCCAACCCCGCCATATACCTGGAGAGAACGATCTGGATCAAGCAAAAACCGGATCCCCTGCTTCCCACTTCGAAGGAGATAATGAAGCGAGGCAGAAGAAGCTAGGTCATTAATCCATCCTGCACTATCTTTGCGCCGGCAGGTCTTACACGACCAGCTCCTGCTGAACCCTCCCAGGGCCGGAAGGCAGCAAGAGTAGGTGGTTGAGCGGTGCGATGTAATAAGCCTGCCATTTTTTTTACCTCTCTTCAGCTCCCATATGAAATTTTTTATCGACACAGCAAATCTTGCCCAAATCAAAGAAGCGAATGAGCTGGGTATCCTTGATGGCGTTACAACGAATCCTTCGCTGATGGCAAAAGAAGGCATCCAGGGAGCAGAAGCTGTTACCAATCATTACAAGACCATTTGCGAACTGGTGGATGGTGACATCAGCGCGGAAGTAATTGCCACCGACCTAAACGGGATCCTCGAGGAAGGTAAAAAGCTGGCGGCGATACATCCGAATATCGTGGTGAAAGTACCGATGATCAAAGACGGCGTAAAGGCCTTGAAATGGTTCTCCGACAATGGCATCAAAACGAATTGCACCCTTGTTTTCTCTGCAGGGCAGGCCATACTCGCGGCGAAAGCGGGCGCCACCTACGTATCCCCTTTCATCGGACGTATAGATGACAGCAACTGGGACGGGGTTGAACTCATTTCCCAGATCTCGCAGATCTATTCCATACAGGGTTATAAAACACAGATCCTTGCTGCTTCGATCCGGAATGCACTCCATATTGTAAAATGCGCGGAAGCAGGCGCGGATGTATGTACCTGCCCGCTGGATTCCATCCTGGGCCTGCTCAAGCACCCGCTCACGGATATCGGGCTGGCCAAATTCCTGGAAGATGCTAAAAAATGGCAGTAGGAAAGAAAAAGATCATCTCTGGATGATCGAATTGATCGTGCTGAAGCCCAGCAATTCATCAGCCCTGGCACCAAAAGGCCTGTAATATACGAGCACCATATATCCATTCTCGGTGCCCCAGTAATTCCCTTCGGTATTTTCTACAGAGATCTCCTTTGTGAGTGGCCGCCTGTCGGTTTGGGTCACGTAAGAATAGTTGTAATATCCTTGTTTCAGCCAGAGCGCCTTTTCATAGACCCCTTTTTCGGGATTGAAAATCATTTTGGACGACTCCGAAGGCGTGAAATTGGTTAGTTCTCCATAGATGTAGATGCTCCTGCCTTCATAGGGAATGTTTCCCGGTGGAACATAAGTAAAATGCACCCAGGCATAATCACTTTGCCAATAGGGATTGTAGCCGTCGCTGTTTTCGATCGTGTAGATGCCGTTAAAATCCCGGTAATAAACATAGAGCTGCTGTCTTCTTTCGCCATCTGCCTTTACAAAAACGTGTCGCTGGTTTCCGGAATCGGACATATCAGTCATCCGTTCACTCATTAAACGCAGGCTTCTCAGGTCGATCCACCTCCATTCTTTGCCGGCGGGAAAGCTGTTGGTAGCCTCATCGCTGTATTCGTAATAATTTCCGCGAAAGATCGTAGGCCTGTCAACCGTTGAAGCGCGCGCCCAGTCGTTATTCTGTACCATCACCACCTTCAGGTCCTGGGGGGAAAAGGTGTTGATCTGTGCGTTTGCGGTATTCAAGGCCACCTGGAGGCGCTGGTGAGTGCGGAACAGGCTCGGGCTGAAGGGTTGCTGCACCTGCACGGCAACAGCGATCCGGGGCTGAACCACCAGGAACCTTTTCGTAAAAACGAGCTGCGAGGTATCATCATTCAGGAACACCTTGAGGAGGTAGTTTCCTGAGCGGGTGATGGCTGATGAACGCTCCGGGAAATGTACCTCGTAATGTGTATAACGGGTATCAATGACCGAAGAACTGCGGTATGTCCGGATGCGGTTTGTTGTGAATCCACGGATATAATCGAACGGCTGAATATTGGCCGGGGTCCAGTCGGCATTGCACAACTGGTAGGTATAATATTAATTTTTCAGGTCCGCGTCCATATCAT
>CAMLEM010000400.1 GCA_946479005.1 uncultured Chitinophagaceae bacterium
GCCATAGAAGCGCTGAAAAACTTCAATGCGTTACAGGATCCGGGTAAAACAAAGGAATATCTCGATATTTCGTCCAATGAGCTTCAACGCCTGGGCCTGCTGGTTGATAAGGTGCTGAAGCTTTCGATGTTCGAGAAGAAAGAAATGGGGATCCAGCCAGAACCGGTGGACCTCGGCGAGATCACAGAGGAAGTGACCGCCTCGTTGCGCCTGCAGTTTGAAAAATACAGGGCACAATTAAACGTGGAAAGATCGGGTGACCTGTCATTGGAAGGCGACAGGCTGCACCTGCTGAGTGTCATCTTCAACCTGGTTGATAATGCGCTGAAGTATTCAGCCTCTGATCCAAGGATCGATATCCGGATCACCGGTAGCGAATCATCGGTGGAATTCCGTATATCCGACCAGGGCATTGGCATTCCCAGGGAATTCCGGGAAAGGATCTTCGAGAAGTTTTTCAGGGTGCCCCAGGGAAACCGGCATAATGCGAAAGGATACGGTTTGGGGCTGAGCTATGTCTATCACGTGATATCGAAGCACCAGGGAAGGATCGAAGTGGCAGACAACCCGGGAGGAGGAACGATATTTACTATCCGGTTACCAAAAAAGCAGCTATGAATGGGAAGATCCTCTATGTGGAAGATGAACTGTTCCTGGGCAAGATCGTGAGAGAAAGCCTGGAGAGCCGCGGGTTCGAGGTGATAATGGAAACTGACGGTGCCAGGGTGGCTGCCCTGTTTGAGAGATCGAAACCTGATATCTGCGTGCTCGACATTATGCTGCCCAATAAGGATGGTTTTGAGATCGCCGATGAGATCCGGGCCAGGAATGAATCTGTGCCCATCATTTTCCTTACGGCCAAAACCCACACGGAAGATGTAGTGAAGGGATTTCATTCCGGAGGAAATGACTATATCCGGAAACCATTCAGTATGGAAGAGCTGATCGTCCGGATCGAGCACCTCCTCGGCAGGGAAACGGCAGAGCCCGGGAAGGCCGGGGGAACAGTGTGCCTCGGGAAATTCAACTTCAATATCAATCGCCAGCTTCTGAGCGATGGCGGCAGGGAGAAGAAGCTTTCTTACCGCGAATCCGAATTATTGCGGCTGCTTTATGAGAACAGGGAAAAGATAATTGACAGGCGGGATATCCTCAACTTCCTCTGGGGAAATGATTCCTTCTTTAATAGCAGGAACTTGGATGTTTATATCACCAAGCTGAGAAGTTACCTGAAGGATGATCCCTCGCTCGAGATCATTACCATTAAAGGGGTGGGATACCGTTTTGTTGCCGGCTAATTGATATCTTAGTGATCGTTGAGCGATCCCCGATTTTATACTGCAGAAAGGATTTTCACGGGAGAAGAATGGATCCGTGATTCCGTGATCGAAGTGGTGGACGGAAAGATCATTTCCATCCGTCGCACCGAAGAGATCTCCGCCCATCAACGGGTCCGGAATTTTAGCAATTGTATGCTTGTTCCAGCTTACGTTGATCTCCAGGTCTACGGCGCGGGAGGAAGATTGCTTGCTGCTTATCCTGCGCCCGATTCTCTTCGCGTTCTTGCGGAGCATAATATGGAAGGAGGTACAGCCTTTTGCCTGCCCACCATTGCCACTAATACGAAAGAGGTTTTCCTGGAATGCATCGCAGCGGTAAGAAAATATTTGGAAGCGGGGGGAGACGGGATCCTGGGAATACATCTCGAAGGACCCTGGCTGAATCCTGGAAAACGCGGCGCGCACATCGAATCACTGATCCATCCCCCCCGGATGAATGAAGTAAAAGAATTGCTTGAGGCCGGAGAAGGGGTCATTCGGATGATCACACTTGCACCGGAACAGTGTGAGAACGAGATCCTGGACCACATTCTTTCCAAAGGCATCATCATTTCCGCTGGGCATAGCAATGCCAGTTATCAGGAGGCGACAAAAGCATTTGATCGTGGCGTTCAGTCAGCAACCCATCTTTTCAATGCAATGAGCGCGCTGCACCACAGGGAACCCGGGCTTCCGGGGGCCATCTTCAATCATCCGCGTGTGATGTGCAGCGTGATCCCCGATGGACATCACGTGGATTTTGAAGTGATCAAAATGGCCAAAAAGATGATGGGGGAACGCCTTTTTGCCATAACGGATGCCGTTACCGATACAACCGAAGGTCATTACCCGCATAAAAGAGTGGGTGATAAATACGAGGCTTCCGGGGTGCTTAGTGGTTCGGCGCTTTCAATGAGCCTTGCAATGAAGAACCTGTCGCGCAGGGCAGGCATACCATTGGAGGAATCCCTGCGAATGTGCAGTTTATACCCTGCACGCCTGGTAGGAATAGCCGACCGCATCGGAATGATCGCGCCCGGTTACCTTTGCAAACTGATAGTACTCGATGAAGAACTGGAAATTCAATCCGCCATTTTTGATTAAATGCCTTTCAAAATATTTGAAGCGAGGGCTGAAACCCGTAACTATCCTTTTATTTTTTGTGTTACTGGCAGGTTTTAGCAGCGCCCAACTGGCAGACAAGCGATACCAATATCCCATTGGATTGAAAGATGCGTATTTTGGATTTTCCATTGGGCATATCAACTATAAATTCACCCCGGGACACCTGGAGCAACCATTTTCAGTTGGCGCCATCGAAGTGCCGCATACCGCGGTGAGGTTCATCATTTACGGGTATCGGTTAAATAAGAATGTTTCGGTGCAGGCCAGTTATTTGCGGCCGGTCACCTTCGCCCGTTACCGCAATGTGG
>CAMLEM010000401.1 GCA_946479005.1 uncultured Chitinophagaceae bacterium
AATTGAAAAAATTCTGACCGGCACTGCCTCCCGGCAACTCATCAGAACGGCAGGCATCCATCACAAATACCACTTCCACGCCGCGGGAGGTTTCATTGGCGATCTTTTTTTTCAGGTTGAACAACTGGATGGCCCCGCTCACGAGATAATTGTTCTTATCCCCGCCCGGGTTGCAGTCATACCCGAGAAAGAAGAACTGGTCTTCATCAATGGCATCCCCGTGGCCCGCGAGATAGATGAACAGTTTATCACCCCGCTGAAGATTTTTCGCTTTCAGCCACTGAAATCCCTTTCCCCAGAAATTAAGGTTATGGGCCTCTTCGTTCAGCAGGCAGAAGATATTATCATCCTTTACACTGCCGCCACCGGGAGATCTTAAATAATCCCTGAAAAGCTCTGCGTCTTTATCGGCATAGGTCAGGGGTCGAACGAATTTATACTTCGAGATCCCAACAATAATGGCAAAGGTCTGTGGGCCTCTTGTAGTTGAATCGCGGAATGCGAGAGGTTTTTGCGCCAGGCCGGCCGAGCTGATAAAAAGCAGGATCAAAAGGATTCTCATAGCAGAAAGGTTTATTTTTTCCAAATCCCGGTTTCGGAACATTCCTAAGTTAGGCTAGAACGCGGAGTTTTATGATCGTTATGATTGACACCTTTATTTCGAAATGTCAAAACCTGCTTCGGCCAACGGGTTCTAATCTGTGTAGATCATAAATATCATAATAATCCGCGTTCCAACACCCATAATGCAAGCTGTATTAAACTATTTTTCAACTACCAGCCTAAATAGTGTACTGCTCCCATCATCATTATCCGCCGCCAGGGCCAGGTGAAGGAAATCCTTTGTTTCCTTTAAAATGCACACTGATTCAATCTTCTGACCTTTGAATCTTGCATCCACTTCCTCCAGGTCGATGACGAGGTCGGGGTTGACGGCTTTCCAGTTCCTTTTAGCGCTGAAATTCCGTATCATCCAAAGATAACTTTTCCCTATGGCTCCGTCCTCGTAGGCACTGGCAGTCGCTTCCGTCGATACAGTGAGCAGCAACCTGTCGGATCTCCTGGAGTAGGTTAGCCCCGATACCCCGCGAAACTCAGTGCTATCGTTGTTCCCTCCCAGGCGTACCACACTGATCGGCCCCTCCGTTCTTCCATACAGCACGGAAAGGCTGGTAAATATCAGCAGGTTGGACCGGTATGAAAGATTTCCCCGGTTTGCCAGTACAAGGGTTGGCTGAAGAGAACAGATTCCTTCGATATTGATCTCTTTCACACCCAGGGCTTTTAATGAGCTGTAAAAACTATCGAGACGTATCGAGTCTTTTTTCCCGGTGTTATAATGATGGAAATAAGCGGCATTCCTCCAGGGCGTCACTGATCCGGAACCGATACTGAGAAGAAGGGATTCTTTTCCTCCGTAGATCGTGGTGGCTGCCTCCAGGTCGGGCTTAACAGCTTTGGGAATGCGCTTTTCCGGGTGATTGAACAAGGGGATGCTGTCGGCTTTATTGAACGCACTGTCCAGCACCAGGATATAATTTGCGTCGTCACCTACCAGGTAGATCTTCCCGTCGAAATTTTCGATGGCTGAGGCCGATGGATAGTCGAGTCGTTTGACCTCCTTGAGCAAATGATTGGTTTCACAGGACGCAGCAAAAAACAAAAAAAGGAATATGAGTGGTCGGAAGGAGAAGGGCATCATTAATCAAATTTATTTTCCCAGCCCTCATTTTTCATTTTCTGCGCTTTTTGCATCACTTCGCTATTGAGATTGTTCTTGTATTCGGAAACCTTTTGCGACACAGCTTCATCGAAGGTGCCAATGATCTCGGCGGCCAGGATTCCCGCGTTCTTCGATGCGTTTAGCGCTACGGTACCTACGGGCACACCATTGGGCATTTGCAGGATCGATAGAACAGAATCCCATCCGTCGATGGAATTGGAGGATTTAATGGGGACGCCGATCACAGGGAGCGTGGTCACGGAAGCTACCATCCCGGGGAGGTGAGCCGCGCCACCTGCACCTGCAATGATCACTTTCAATCCTCTTTCCTTTGCGCGTTGCGCATAGTCGATCATCCGGTGAGGGGTCCGATGGGCGGAAACCACCGTTACTTCGTGGGGGATACTGAATTCTTTCAGGATGTCAGAGGCGGCCTGCATGGTTTGCAGGTCGCTGTCGCTGCCCATGATAATTCCTACGAGGATTCCGGATTCCGGATTCCGGATTCCGGATTCTGAATTTGGGGTCTGCGATTTGGATTTTGACATTTTGATCCAGGAATTTGGAATTTGAAATCTGGAATTTTGAATCCAAGTTAAGAATTCTCCAGAGTTAGAACCGGGTTTTTATAGCTGCCCCTGTAACCGCAGCAACTCCGTTTCCGCCACCTTGGTATTATACCTCGCCGTGATCAATCTTGTATAAGCTTCCTGCAGGCTGCGTTGAGCTTCTTTCAATTGAATAAGCGTAGTAGAATTGAGGCGGTAAACCTGGAAGATGATATTGACGTTCTCCCTCGCTAAGGCGATGTTTTCCTCTTCCAGTACCAGCGCTTTCCTTTGCTGCTCATATTCTTTCCAGGCATTGAAAACAGCCAGGTTGATCAGCGAACGCTGGTAATCGAAAAATAACTGGCGGTAGGTGATATCGAGCTCAGCCTGCCGGATGAGGCGGCGGGTATTGTAATTGTTGAAGATGGGAATGGAAGCTGTGAGCCCATAATTGAATCCCTTGTTCCGGTTAAAAAG
>CAMLEM010000402.1 GCA_946479005.1 uncultured Chitinophagaceae bacterium
CTGAACCTGTCCCTGACCGTTGGTTCAGCCATCGGCCGGGTGGTGACAGTACTGTCGTGACCATCTTCACCGCTGATGATCTCCAGCACCAGTTTTAGATCCGGAATGTTATTAGCAAAGATGCCGATGTGATCGAAGGAAGAGGCATAAGCGATCAGCCCGTACCGTGAGATCCTTCCATAACCGGGCTTGAACCCGATCACGCCACAGAAATCCGCAGGCTGCCGTACCGAACACCCGGTATCGCTGCCCAGGGCGATCATACACAGGCCGGCAGCCTGTGCAGCAGCGGAGCCTCCGGATGAACCGCCGGGGACGAGCTTCTCATCCAGTGGATTTAACACCCGGCCATAAAAGGAATGTTCATTGGTGGAACCCATTGCAAATTCATCACAATTGAGATGGCCAATGATGATGGCTCCTTCATTGAGCATCTTCTCCACAACGGTAGCGGAATAGATGGATATAAAACCTTCCAGTGCCCTGGAAGAAGCGGTCACACCGTGATCCTTATAACAGATCACATCTTTGAGCCCGACCACCACGCCGTGAAGCCTGCCGGTAAAGCCCCCGGCCTGGAACTCCTTATCCAGTTCTTCAGCACGGGCGAGGGCTTCCTCCGCATAAACACGATTGAAAGCGTTGAGATGTTTTTTGGATTCGATCCGGGCAAGAAAATGTTTTACCGCGAGCAGGCAACTATAACGACCTTCTTCCAGGCCGGCGTGAAAATCTGCAATGCTGGTAAATTCGAACAAGTGAAGGCCTTTTGGGGCTTGGGAGATCAGTCTTTAACGGAATTCCTGATCTCGTTGCTGTTTTCCTCGATCTCTCTCTTCACATTTGTCTTGGCATCATTGAATTCGCGAACACCCTTTCCCAGTCCACGCATCAGCTCGGGGATCTTGCGTCCGCCGAACAGCAGCAATACGATCACAAGGATGATGATGATCTCGTTGGTTCCAATTACGCCTATTAAAGTGGGTTGTAACATAGTACAATGTTGAGCCTCAAAGATAGTTAAAAAGCCTTTGGCGAAAGGGCATAAAAAAGGCCCTCAGCGAGGACCTCTTCCCGGTATCTTGATTTCTTATTCTGCGGTTTCGGCCGACATACGCTTTTCGCGGATCCTGGCACTCTTACCACTCCTTGAACGCTGGTAGAAAAGCTTGGCCCTGCGGACGTGCCCGGTTTTGTTGAGCACCACGGAGTCAATGTTGGGAGAAAAATAGGGGAAAACCCTTTCCACGCCCACGCCGTCGGAGATCTTGCGAACGGTGAAACTGGCGGTTGCGCCATTTCCCTGCTTTTTGATCACATCGCCCTTGAACGACTGGATCCTTTCCTTATTCCCTTCTATGATCTTGTAATTCACTGTGATATTATCACCCGGCTTAAAGGAGGGGAACTCCTTTTTACCTGTCATTTGTTCGTGTACGTATGCGATCGGGTTCATAACGATGCTTTTAAAGGAGGGCAAAGGTAGGGATTTAATTCCGGATTCCGGATTCCCGATTCCGGATTTTTAGTTCCCAAATCCGGAATCCCAAATCCGGAATCCGGATTCCTAACGGGCGACGTTCACCGCCCTTTTCTCCCGGATCACGGTGACCTTGATCTGGCCGGGGAAGGTCATTTCGGTCTGTATCTTCTGGGCGATCTCGAAGGAGAGCTTTTCGGAATCCTGGTCTGTAACCCTGTCAGCCTCAACGATCACACGCAGTTCCCGCCCGGCCTGGATGGCATAGGCTTTTTCAACGCCGTTATAGGCCATCGCCAGGTTTTCCAGGTCCTTGATCCGCTGGAGGTATTGCTGCATAATCTCGCGGCGTGCTCCCGGCCGGGCACCACTGATGGCATCGCAGGCCTGCACGATGGGAGAGATCACATACTGCATTTCCATCTCATCGTGGTGGGCGCCGATGGCATTGACCACGGCGGGGTTCTCACCATATTTTTCAGCGAGCTTGGCCCCCAGCAGGGCGTGGCTGAGCTCGCTTTCTTCATCAGGTACTTTCCCGATATCGTGAAGCAGGCCCGCTCTCTTGGCCAGTTTGGGATTGAGGCCCAGTTCCACCGCCATCGTAGCGCAGAGGTTGGCTGTTTCGCGGCTATGCATCAAAAGATTTTGTCCATACGAAGAACGGAACCGCATCCTGCCCACCATTCGGACCAGTTCTTTGTGCAAACCGTGAATTCCGAGCTCGATCACAGTTCTTTCTCCAATCTCCATCACCTGCTCTTCAATTTGCTTTTTGGTTTTCTCCACCACTTCTTCAATACGTGCCGGGTGAATCCTGCCATCGGCCACCAGCCGCTGAAGGCTGAGACGCGCGATCTCCCTGCGCAAAGGGTCGAATGAAGAAAGGAGTATCGCTTCGGGCGTGTCGTCGACGATCAGGTCAACGCCCGTCGCGGCTTCGATGGCGCGGATATTCCTTCCTTCCCGGCCGATGATCTGGCCCTTGATCTCATCGCTTTCGAGGTTGAACACAGTAATGGAATTTTCTATCGCCTGTTCAGCGGCGGTCCGCTGAATGGTTTGAATGATGATCTTCCTGGCTTCTTTATTAGCCTTTTGCTTTGCCTCATCGATGATCTCCTGCTGGATACCGATGGCCTGGGTCTGCGCTTCATTACGAAGGCTTTCCACCAGTTGTGAACGGGCCTCGTCTGCGGATAGTCCTGCGATCTTTTCGAGGCGGCGAATATGTTCCTCCTGGTGCTTTTC
>CAMLEM010000403.1 GCA_946479005.1 uncultured Chitinophagaceae bacterium
TTGCACCAGTTCCTTCTGTGCCTTGAATAAGGTTTCCATCCGCTGTTTCTCTTCCAGGAGGTCATTGTATGTTTCGATCCGCTTACTCATATAATTTCCGGATGATCTTGTTCCGCCACATGGGGAAAATGATCTTTTTGCGAATGCTCAAAAAGATGACGGCCAGCAGGGCAAAGAACCCAGCCACGATCAAAAATCCAAGCGCATTGCTATCGAGCAGGTCACCCAGCCAGAATCCAAGGGCAATACCCGCGAATAAAATGAAGAAGACGCCCAATACCGCAGCAACCAATCCTCCCGCCAAATTGGCCGTCACATCCGTGGCCTTTTTTGTGAGATTGAGGATCTGAAGGCGATAAAAGGTATTGGCCAGGTCGCCGGCGTGTGCCGCCAGGTCGCCCAGCGAATCTTTGATGTCTTCAGTTTTATTTTTGGCGTCCGCCTTTGGCCCGGTGGATTCGGCTGTATGGGTATGGTTCCCTTGTTCCATAAAAACATAAGTTACACAAAAAAAGTGAGCAGGCCGAAGCCTGCCCCTCCGGGTTTAGCCCATACTTTCTTTGATCCTGTTAACTTTCTCTTCAGCAACAGCCTTGCCTTGCCTTACTTTCTCTTTTACGCCTTCAACTTCTTCTTTACCATTGTGGAAGAGATGCGTCAGGCTGTCAACCCAGCCACCTGCCGTTTCCTTCACTTTTTTCCTGGTCTCACTGCCTTTTTCGGGGGCAAGGAGCATTCCGATCACCACGCCAGCCGCGGCAGCACCCAGGATTCCCAATGCGATCTTTGTTGTTGTGTTCATATTTGATGATTTAAGAGATGAACGATACAATTATGTATTAAAAAATTGTACCAAAAAAAAGACTGAGGACTTATGACCGGTCACTCGAAAAAGTTTCCGGGTCGAGTCGTCAGTCTTTCAAGAATTTTCAAAGGTCCTGAAATAACTTCCGTTTGTATTGATCTTACTCAATGACTAGACGGGATCCGAAGTTCTGCTCCTTCCGAAAATGATCGACAAAAGGAAAAGTACCACGAATATGAAGAACAGGATCTTGGCGATCGATGCTGCTCCTGATGCTACACCACCAAAACCGAAAATGGCCGCGATGATAGCTACGATCAGGAATATAACTGTCCAACGTAACATAGCTTTAGATTTAAGTTTTAAAATAATTTTTGACTTCGTATCAGCTTATTGAAAATACCGTGCCATAGCAATTTCAGCATTGAATATCAGCCGGGATGGAATAAAACTTGTAATATCTACTGGGGAGATTATGGATCTAAAAGCCGGATATCCTTTTTCACTGATACGTAACGGGATCCCCTATGATTATCCGAAACTGGAAAAAAATTCCCACTCAACCGTTCTCATCATAGGCGCTGGCATATCAGGCGCTCTTACTGCTCATTTCCTGATGGAAGCGGGCCTCCAATGCACGATGATCGATGGGCGCACTGTCGGGCTGGGAAGCACCTGCGCCAGCACTTCCCTTCTTCAATACGAGATCGACGTTTCCCTTTCCCAGCTTATGAAAGAGATCGGTGAAAAAAATGCCGTACGCGCTTATCAATTATGCGCTGAATCCATACACGGACTAGGAGCTTTGAGCGAAAAGGTAGGAAACAGGAATTTCAGGTATAAGAAAAGCCTGCAGCTGGCACAGCATAAAAAAGATATCAACGCTTTACTCACCGAATGTGATTTAAGGCAAAGAAATGGTTTCGCCGTGGAATATATTCCCTCTGTGACGCTGGAACAGGATTTTGGTATCCAAGCACCGGGTGCACTATTTACGCAGCTCGCGGCGGACACTGATGCTTATCCTCTCACTCATCATATCCTGCAATTCAACATCGCCCGGGGATTAAAGGTGTATGACAGGAGCAGGGCGGTGAAATTCTCACGAAAGAAGGATCACCAGCGCGTACTTTTACAAAATGGCTGTTACATTGATTGCACACACATTGTTTATGCCAACGGCTATGAAGCTGCGAACCTGGTTCCCCGCGGGAAACTCAGGCTTCAAAGCACCTATGTTACGATCAGTGAATCCATCAGCCGGCCCCTTCCCTTCTGGAAAGACGATTGCCTGGTCTGGACCACCGGTCACCCCTACCTCTATCTGCGTACGACACCTGATGCGCGGATACTCGTAGGGGGAAGGGATGAAGAAACAATCTCACCCGCCAGGCGGGATAAATTGATCTCCTCCAAAGCAAGGCACCTGGGCAGTGACTTTTGTAAACGAATACCGGGTATTCCCTTTAGCTCCGAATTCAGCTGGACGGGCATTTTCGCATCTACCCCCGACGGCCTTCCATACATTGGGGAACTGCCAGGAAAAAAACACCAGTACGTTGCATTGGGTTATGGCGGGAATGGAATCAGTTTCAGCCTTGTTGCTGCGATTATGATCACAGACCTTATCTGTGGAAAACCCAATTCAGACCTTGATATATTTACACTGAACAGGTAGACTGATTGGAACATTAATTGTGCGGTTTTTCCGATGCCTCAGGTTGCCGATAACAACCGAACGAATACACGACAGAACCGCGCCAGCAAAATAGGGTTGCTCCTGCTGTTCATTGTATTGGCACTGGGATTGGCGATCTGGTTATTCTGGAGCATTAAGAAAAAAGAGATGTACCGGAAGGAAAATCCTATCCCGGGCAATGAAAGCATTAAGCAAAAACCCATCGGGAATTCCATTTTGGGTAT
>CAMLEM010000404.1 GCA_946479005.1 uncultured Chitinophagaceae bacterium
AATTTCTTTTCTTCAATTCATTCACCACATCAACCGTGTCGGATACAAGGGGAATGTTCTCGGCAACCCGGGTCAGTTCCGTTTTCTTCCGGTCCTTGAGAAAGGAGGCCATCCTACGGGTCAGGCTGACGGAATCGGAGTCGAGCTGCCTGATCAAGGCGAGCGCCTGTCGGAAATTATATTTTTCAGCACAGACGTCGATGAACTTTGCCTGTAGCAATGTATTGTCAAGGTCAAAGACCACCATCTTATGCGGGTCGCGGTTTTGCATTTTGTTCTGGGTTAGTTTTCACTGTACGTTTCCACACTGTAAAACTCCTTACAGTCAATTAAACCAGCATTAAAACAGAATTAAAAGCCAATTAAATAACAAGAAACTCAATGGATTGCAGGCAGCTGAATGGAAAAAACGGTGCCTTCGTGATTGGAATCAACCGAAATTTCACCCTTATGGAGCGCGATGATCCGTTTGGCCAGGGAAAGCCCGAGACCGAATCCGCGTGTTTCACCCGCATTCTCTCCCCGGAAGAATGGTTGAAATATCTGTTCGATCTCCTGTTCGGTGATCACGTCGCCCTTGTTCCGCACGTGAATGAGTATCGAATTACCTGGAAATTTCAATTCCACCTCGGAGGTGTTGTCGGGGGAATATTTGCAACCGTTTTCAATGATATTCCTGAGGGCGCTGTAAAGGAGGTCATAGTTGCCGAACACGCTCGACCGTCGTTCATCTTCGGGGAGCTCATTGAATTCAAGCACCACCTGGTAGCCCGCATTGGATCGTTTCAGGTCTGATGAAAGTTTCAGCAAAAGCTCATCGATCCGGAGCTCGTGAAGTTCAATGCTTCCCTGCGTGCCCGTTTTGGCGATCTCCAGCAGGCTCTTCGTCAGCTGCCGAAGCTGTTCAACGTCTTCCTGTACGGAAATGATCACTCTTTTGTATTCATCAATGCTCCGCTCCTTTTGAAAGGTCACCTGCAGCTGGCTGAGGATGGACGTCAGCGGGGTGGACAATTCGTGCGAAGCGTTGGAGATGAAGCGGCGTTGTGTATTGAACGAATCCTGGAGCCGGTCGAGGAGTTCATTGAAGGTCTTGGCAAGTTGGTTCAGTTCATCCTGGCTGATCCCCGTGGGCAGGCGTTTGGAAAGATTATGCGAGGAAATGGCATTCACATCCCGGATAATGGAGCTGATTGGGCGGACGAGCTGGGAAGAAAAAAGATAACCTGTAATGATCGTCACGATGATGGCGATGATCATACTGATGATCATCACTTTCTTTAGTTCCGCCAGCCGGATCCTTCCGTCCTCGTTATCGGCCGCCACCACAACGATGATGTCTCGCCCGCCGGTATAATAAAGCCCAATCGCATCACGGGTGCCGGTGACAAATCTTTCTTCCCCGGATTCACGGATATCCTGCAATACCTCTCCTTCGATCCGCAGGCTATCTGCCGTCACGGACACGTAATGATACAGCTGGTTTCCCAGGGTATCATAAATGGCCACGCTTTTTCGTGGAAGCATCGCCAATGTGCCTCCGTCGATCCGGTATAGTACGGCCACGCTGCTGTCGCCAAAATAATCGAAGATCTGGGCGTTGCTGCTGGCCCGGCTTTTCAGGCGTTTATAAAATACGTCGTTCACCTCTACGGAGGTGAGATAATACACGGAAATATTCAATACGAGCAGGATAGCGGTCACCAGCACGGTGAACAGCAGGGTTATTTTGTTCCGTATTTTCAAGCTCAGGGTTCCTTTAGGATGTAGCCCATTCCCACCTGTGTGTGGATCAGCTTGGGCTCAAAATCGCGATCGATCTTTTTGCGAAGGAAATTTACGTAAACATCTATGACATTGGTCTTGGTGTCAAAATCAATATCCCAGACCCTCAGGGCAATATCAGCCCTGGAAACCACGCGATTCTTATTTTTTACCAGGTATTCCAGTAATTGAAACTCTTTGGCTGTAAGCGAAATGGGCTTGCCGGCACGGGTCACCTCCTTACTTTCCATATTCATTGTCACATCACCCACTTTCAGGATATTCCCGCTGGGCACCTGCTGGTAGATTCTTTTCAGCAGCGCTTTGATGCGAACCAGCAGTTCCTTAAAATCAAAAGGTTTGATAATATAATCATCGGCACCCGCTTCGAATCCCTGGATCTTGTCGTCAGTAGTGCTGAGCGCTGTAAGCATGATCACGGGAATCTTTTCATTCCGGCTGCGTATATGTTTACACAGTTCGTAGCCGTTCATCCCCGGAAGATTAAGGTCAAGGATCACCAGGTGGAACTCGTGGGCGTCGAATACTTTCTGACCTACGAGCCCGTCATAAGCGACATCCACGTGGTATTGATTTTCGGTTAGGCCTTTACGAAGAATGTCAGCGATCTTCTTCTCATCCTCTACCAATAATATTTTAAGCTCTTCGGGAACCATTGAAACGGGCGAAGTTATCGTACAAGCTATGGAGGCACAATTAAAATGCCATTAAAATGATTTATAATGAGTTGTTGAAGAATGCATCAAAAGACGGAAACCGGTAATAAAAAAGACGCATAAAAAAAATGCGTCTTTCTTAATGGTGCCCAAGACTGGATTCCCTGCCTGCGTGACGCAGTCAGGCAGGGAACCAGCACAAAAAAAGACGCATAAAAAATGCGTCTTTCCTTAATGGTGCCCAAGACTGGATTCCCTGCCTGCGTGACGCAGTCAGGCAGGGAA
>CAMLEM010000405.1 GCA_946479005.1 uncultured Chitinophagaceae bacterium
AGCAGTGAATCCCCATTCATTCTTGTTGTGAGGCTTGTATCTGTACCAGGCTTATGATAGGTTGCACCACCATAGCAGGAACCGATGGCCACTCTTGTATGGCGGTCAACATAGGCGGCCAGTCTTTTCATTTCACGCGTCTTAACTGAATCCCGGATCGTTTTATAGCTGAATTCATCGTCGCCCAGGATAAATGATGAATAACCGTTATAATATCTTCCGTGTGAATCGAACCAGAGGTTACCGATCAAAGCCTTCTTCTTTTCCAGTTGGACGATCACTTTATCTACCGCCTCTTTACCGGAACCTGCAACGATGACGACCAGTTCTTCTTTGAATTTTTTTCCCTGAATTTTTGCTCTCAGGATCACGAGGCGGCTAAACAGGTCCAGGGTGCGGGGCTTGTTAACAATATAAAAATTCAGCCTGGATGGGTTATTCAAATTTACTTGTTCCTTCACGCCATCCTGGGATTGGGCAGAGGCCATTGCCGATATTAGGGCGATGCCAAAAAGGAGCGCAGCTTTCATTTTTTTAATTTTTGATGATTGAATGCAGTAAAGCTGCGATTACGACAGGCTGTTTTGAAACGGGTTTTGACCGGGCGTTTTCGAAACACCGCGGAAAGTCGTAGGCCCGGGGAGAACTTTTAAACAAATCCCGGTTGGGTTCATTTTCCTGGGGAGCCCTCCCTGGACGATTCCTGAAAAACCGTAAAGTCATTTTTGGTATTACGGATTTTCCGTATTTTTTCTGGGAAATGGAAGCCATCGAACTTCAGCAGCAGTTATTTGCGAAAGTGAAATCTCAGTTGCCGCCCCATCTTTCGCTCGCGGATGAGCTGGCCACCCTGCTTAACCTGAGTTCCGATAGTGTCTACCGGCGCATCCGGGGAGAGAAGCCGATTACGTTGGCGGAGCTTAAATCAATATGCACACATTTCAAAGTTTCCCTCGACCAGTTGATGCAGTTGCATTCCAATTCGGTAGTTTTTGATGCGCCAGGTCTGAATGGGCAGTCAGGTCCCTTCATCAATTATATGAAGGCGATGTTAGCACAGTTCAGGTATTTTAATTCATTCCGGGAGACCAAGATCCATTACCTGTGTAAGGATGCACCTATCTGGTATTTCTACCTGTTTCCGGAACTGGGCGCTTTCAAAACTTTTTTTTGGTCAAAAACGATCAATAACGAGCCCGACCTGAGGAATAAAAAGTTCTCATTCCGGGAATTTCCATACAGGGATTGTTTTGAAATGGGGCAGGAAGTTCTCGAAGAGCATAACAGGATCGCTTCGGTTGAGCTCTGGAACCTCGAAAGTATTCATAGCACCATTAACCAGATAGCTTATTATCGCGATGCGGGACATTTCAGCTCAACCGCTGACTTTGACCTGGTAATTGAATCCTTTCATCGATGGCTGGATCATTTGGAAATGCAGGCTGAAGTCGGGCACAAGTTTTTGCCCGGTAAAACAGAAGTTGCTCACCGGGCCAGTATCCGCTTTTACATCAATGAATTGATCCTTGGCAACAACACGATGGTGATCAACCTTGACTCAAAATCGCTCAGCATGGTAACCTATAGCGTGTTTCATTACCTTTTTACCTCTGACGAACGCTTTACCCAAAAGGTAATGCAGTCATTCGATGGCCTGCTCAACCGGGCCACCCTGATCAGTGGAACCGGAGAGAAGGACAGGAGTCGTTTTTTTCGATCACTCCGCACCAAAGTCAGTGCACTATGCGTTTAAGGCACATCGCAGGAAGCCACTTAAACATTATACTGTTATTTTTGTTATCACTAAAATCGGAAAATGCCAGTTTCCCCGATCAAACTCGTCGAGTGCCCCCGCGATGCGATGCAGGGTTGGAAAGTTTTCATCCCTACAGAGCAGAAGATTTCGTACCTGAATCAATTACTCGCCGTAGGCTTTGACACTCTCGATTGCGGCAGTTTTGTTTCCCACAAGGCCATCCCCCAAATGGCCGATACTGCCGAAGTGATCAGGTCGCTGGATCTTTCAGGTTCAAGCACGAAACTATTAACCATTGTTGCAAACCTCAGAGGCGCCCAGGAGGCCGTCAGTTTTGAGAAGATATCTTACCTGGGTTTTCCCTTTTCTGTTTCAGAGACCTTTCAATTGAGAAATGCCAATTCAGGGATTGAAGAGGCGATTGGGAGGGTGGAGGAGATCCAGGAACTTTGTATCAAAACGGGAAAGCAGCTGGTAGTTTACATTTCGATGGGTTTTGGCAATCCTTATGGTGATCCATATTCCGAGGAGATCGTTTTTGAATGGGTCAATCGCCTGGTGGCATTGGACATCGGTATCATTTCACTGGCCGATACGGTGGGGCTCGCCTCTCCCGAACAGGTTTACGGGATGACAGAATACCTCGTCGATGCGTTACCGGGAACAGAGATCGGCGTTCACCTGCACGCCAGGCCCGATAACTGGCAGGAAAAGCTAGAGGCCGCTGTTAAGGCAGGCTGCAGGAGATTCGACGGGGCATTGAAAGGGATCGGTGGTTGCCCGATGGCTGGCGATGAGCTCGTAGGAAATATGGATATGGAAAAAATGATCGGATATTTTGGAAATGAATTTCAACCAAACATCACCGCGCTTCAAAATTCTTTACAACTGGCTTCAAAGATCTTCAATCGTTGACAATGGATTTTTTCGCGCCGATAAATATCAGGAAACTGCCGGAACCTATCAACT
>CAMLEM010000406.1 GCA_946479005.1 uncultured Chitinophagaceae bacterium
TCGTGCATAAAATTGGAGGAAATGCCCACATTCCTCAGGGTGGGCACCTTGAATTTCAGCGAATCTTCCGATCGCCCGGTGACCCGCATCCTGCCAAAATCATTGAGAAAATTATCCCGTGGTAATCCTATGTTCCGATAGCTGAAATCAGTGAAGAGCGGTTCAGGATGACAGGTAGCGCATTTGACTTTGAAAATCGCATACCCGGCTTCTTCCGGGGGAAAAAAACTCACCAGTCCTTTTTTATAGCGATCGTATTTGGAATTGGCGGACACCATCGTACCCGTGAACTGGGCCAAAGCTTTTAAAATGTACTCCGGCCGGATGACCGGGTAGCGGAAAACCTTTTTAAAATCCGCGCGGTAGTCCTTGTCGGCCTCGAGTTTCCGGATGATGCCCTGCAGGGTTTCTCCCATTTCATTGGAACCGTGAAGAGGGTGCAGTGCTTCATCGTAAAGGCTACTAAATTCTCCATCCCAGTGAAAGGAGGTACTCCAGGCCAGGTTGAAAAGGACAGGCGCGTTGCGGAGGGTGTGGGTGCCGTTTACACCGTGACTTCGGTCGTGCTCAAAAGTACCGAAGGCGGCGATCTGCTGATGGCAGGAGGCGCAGGAATGTTCATTGTCGATGGACAGTCGACCATCATAGAAGAGTTTCCTTCCCAGCTCAAAACCTTCCTTCGTAACCGGGTTATCAGAAAAGTCATAGGCAGGCTGGGGAAACCCTTCGGGTATTTCAAGTGCCAGCGTTGAAAGAGAAGAATGTGGAACTTCTTTTGTACAGGCGCTGATCAGCCTGGTAAGGGCCAGGCAGAAACAGGATAGAATGGTTATCGTAAGAACGGATCGGCGCATTAGGTTACTAATTTACGATTTCATCATTCCTTATTCTTACTATCCATTACTATCGTCACCGGCCCGTCATTCACCAACTCCACCTTCATATCCTCCCCGAAAACGCCAGTACTTACTTTCTCTCCTGACAACCTCCTCAATTCGGCGATCAGCTTTTCATATATGGGTATCGCTTTCTCCGGCTTACTGGCCCGGATATACGAAGGCCTGTTTCCCTTCTTTGTAGAAGCGTGGAGGGTGAACTGGCTGATGAGAAGGATCTCTCCGGCCGTTTCAGTCACCGACCGGTTCATAACGCCCGCGTCATCGTCAAACACCCGCAGGTTCACGATCTTCCCGGCGATCCAATCAATATCCTCCTTTCCATCCGCATCCTCAATGCCCACGAATACCAGGAGTCCCGGCCCGATGAAATCATAGAGCTTTTCCTCTATGTAAACCCCCGCTTTATTAACCCGCTGAATGACGACCCTCATAACCCTTCAAAGATAATTTAACTTTGCGCCCAGTATGATCGACCTCAGCAAAGAACTGAATTTTCAAACCACCCGCAGCGGTGGCAGCGGCGGGCAGAATGTGAACAAGGTGGAGACCGCCGTGATCGCGAGTTTCGACATCGGCGCCTCAGCCTTATTCAGCGAAGAACAAAAATCCATTTTAAGGGAAAAGCTGTCCAACCGGATCAATGCGGAGGGGATCCTGCAGGTACGATCGCAGGTACACCGCACCCAGCTCGCGAATAAGGAAGAAGCCATTGAAAAGATCCACGAGCTGGTCACCCGTGCGCTCCACAGAAAAAAAGCGCGAATCGCCACCAGGATCTCCAAAGCCACAAAGGAAAAAAGACTGGAATCCAAAAAAAGGAAATCCGAGATCAAGGAAGGAAGAAAGAAATTTAAGTTTTAGGCACCCGGAGCTCCTGCAAAAAAGGATTGCTCCTTCTCTCGGCTCCCACTGTGGTTTCAGGCCCGTGGCCGGAATAGACCTTTGTTTCATCCGGCAGGGTCAGGAACTGGTTCTGGATACTGTTCAGCAACACCTCGAAGCTCCCTCCTGGCAGATCAGTCCGCCCGATACTTTGATTGAACAAAACATCACCCCCTATAATGAAGCTCTTTCCGGGAGCATCTCCCGGGTAATAAAAAGAAACACTCCCGGGGGAATGTCCCGGTGTGAACCTGACCTCCAGTTCCTCCTCCCCCAGCCGGATATTCTTTCCCGGCTCGAGATACACCAGCGGGCCTGCATAATTCTCGAAAGGCAAGCCCCATTGCTCCCCGGAAACAGGCCCAAATTCCAGCACAGGCTTTTCCAGAGGGTGAATGTGCAGGTCGAGCCCCCAGGTTTCACTGACAAATTTATTCCCGAAAATATGATCGAGATGGCAGTGCGTGTTAAGCAGCAGGACGGGTTTCAGGCCTGTCTTTTCAATGGCCGACCTGAGCTCTTCCTTTTCCGCGGTGAAATAACAGCCGGGGTCTATAATGCAACAGTCCTTTTCTTCGTTATACAACACATACGTGTTCTCCGATACAGGGTTAAAAGTGAACGATATTATGTTTAACATATCCGGTTTTCGTATTTTTAGATTCTGAACGGGCCAACCACCAACTGAATGGGTTAAGACATTAAAGATACCCCCCAAAGGATTGTGGGAGCGGATCTACGACAAGCAACAGAACATATGAAGAAAAATTTATGCCTGATGATCTGCGCTGCCTTCCTTTTCGGGGAGGCGGTGGCACAAGTGAATACTGTGGAGTTCGGGAAAAACCGGGTCCAGTACCAGAAATTCAAATGGAGATATTACCAGACCGAGAATTTCAACAGCTATTTCAGCCAGGACGGCCTTGGGCTGGGCAAATAT
>CAMLEM010000407.1 GCA_946479005.1 uncultured Chitinophagaceae bacterium
AGGGTTTTGCGAAGATCTTCCCTAAAGCGAACAAACAATGGTTCTACCCGGGTATCAGTTTTCGTAACAAATACAAGGATGGTGATCCCAGCAAAGGCGCGAAATTTCCTTTCTCCACTTCGCTGCTGGTGATGACCACCGATCAGTATCACCTGAATAATTTCATTCAGCGGGCGGCGATCACGGGCGCCCTGGTGATCAAGATCGGGGAGGGAAAGAAGCCTCTCAAACATTACCTCTTAGACATCCTGTATTATTCATTGTGCTACCAGGCCGGTTTCCATTCGGTGTACACGCCGATCCGGCTGAAGAATGGAAAGAAATTATAATGGCGTTCAGGCTGTCAGGTCAAGTGCCGACCTGACCCGCGCGCGGAAGCGTTCCAGGTCATCTTTTTGATCACGGATAAAACTGTTGTCCTCCAGCCGACCCAGGACATTCAGCATTTCCTCTTCATTATCGTAAACCATTTTCCTGAATTCGCTCTGGTAATCCTTAGCCCGTGATTCGTAGATCCATTCCACCATTTTCTCACGGGTCTCCAGGGACTGGTACAGCAATTCATTGAATTTACGGCGACTGAATCTCGCCGGGCTGATCCGCAGAACCTCCAGCAGCGCATTCCAGGCGTGGCGAAACTTGTCCATTGGGTATTCAGCGCTTTTTTTCAGATAAAATGCGTGAACCCCGTCCCAATCCGTGATCTTCCCTGTGCGTATCTGTTTCATCAGCTGGTTGAGATCGGCTTCCATCATCAACTGTCCCCCAACATTTCTCCATCGGGAACGCCCGGATGCTCCAGGCAAAGATTTCAGGAGCCGGCTCCAGGAGCTGATCTTCTTTTTTTCGATGAACCATAGCAACTGGCTAATCCCATAGTATATCACCATTTCCCGGAAGATCTGGATCGCCTCAGGAACTTTCAACAGTTCCACCTTCCTTTGCGAATTTTCAAAGCCGCTGACCAGCACTTCGGGCGATCCCTTTTTTTTGGCCGAAGGAGCATTGCCCAGGGCCTCCTCCATTAAACGGTAGCTGTCAAGCATCTCGTTCACACTGTCGGGAGCGAGAAAATCATATTCGATCGCCTGGGTTTTGTCCATTCTTTTATCCCGCAGCCTGTACTTGCCTTCATTCCGCGCCAGCGCATACATATTATAGCGAAGCCAGAAGGCCGGCATTACCTGCAACCTGTCGCGGGAAACATCGTTGCTCACCAGGGAAAAGGGAATGGGAATGTTTAATTCAGCAGGAAAATCTCCTTTTGCGATCAGGGTGAAGCTGGCAAACTTCGAATTGTGTTTCAGGCTTACGCAGAGCGCCGGCCAGAACCCGCGCCCGGCAATGATCTCACCGTCGGCGCCCCTTGAATTATGGTTTGACCCGATCGTAGCGCCGGCGGCCATATTGCTTTGTCCCAAAACGGCAGCAGCGCAGAGAAAGGAGTTGTTGTGGTGTTGTTCGTGGGCCGGGAATATCAGGGAATTCAATACCTCGCAGCAGGAGATGGTGGAATTGTCTCCCAGGTAGGAGTTGATCAGTCGCGCCCCGTATTTGAGCTGGGAATTGGAACCCAACACAAAACGTACAGCCTTCACACCATAGAAGATCCTGCAACCGAAGCCGATGATTCCATTGACCAGCTCACAACCTTCACCAATCTGTGATTTGGCCTCGGGGCCCGAATTGATGGTGAGGTTCTTCAGTTTGTTGGCACCTTTGATGTAGGCATCGGAACCGATCCACACATCTTTGATGATACTGCAATTCTTTACCACCGTCCGGTCGCCGATCTTCCCGTAGTAACCGCGACGGGTATCAAAGCGCTGATCGGTGAATTGTTTGAATTTCGCAAGTAGTTCCTCATCATCACGGTATTTCGACCAAAGCCAGGCATCCCCTGCCTGCATCCCGTTAAAGGGAAGGATCTTTCTTCCTGCGTTTTCATTACAGATCTCGATCCAGATGCGCACGGATTCTCGTTCTCCCTGTTTGAGCACGCCATTCCCGAATTTGGAATGGTCCGTGGTGCCAATTTCGTGAATGTTCACCAGCATCACATCATTGCCCACAATGTAATGGCTCATAAAATTCACGTTATCGATCACTACGTTATCGCCAAAATCACAACTGATGATGGTGCTGTTATAAAGTCCCACGGGCATCCGGAGGTTGTTGAATTCCCGGAAGCATTTCTCAAGCCTGCCAATGTGCACCCGACCAAAAAAGGAACAATTCCTTACCAGCGAGGCGTCGAATCCCTGCGCCACTTTTACCTGCTTCCAGTCATCCGAACTATTATGGTTCTTTTCCAGCCATTTTATTTCCGGGGAAGTCAGTGGCCGGTACCGGGTCTTCGACCGATGCTGGATACGACGCAGGTAATACTCATCCTTTCCTTTGGGGATATATTGCGGAGCAATAAATCCATAACCCAGGGAGGAGAGTGGATTCTTGGAGATATTATTCATCGGTGGCTATTCTACGGTGACTGATTTTGCAAGATTGCGGGGCTTGTCCACATCACAACCTTTCGCCACCCCGGTATAATAAGCCAACAATTGGAGCGGCACGACGCTCAGCATCGGGGCCAGGATCTCATCGGCTTCCGGTACGATCATCACATCATCGCACAGCTGACGGGAATCATTATCCGTTTCCGTGACCACGGCTATGACCTTCCCTTTTCGGGCCCGGAT
>CAMLEM010000408.1 GCA_946479005.1 uncultured Chitinophagaceae bacterium
CTTCCCTGTTTGAAGAGGGAATAAAGCTTCAGAAGAGTTTCATTGCTCGGTTTCAGTGCAAGTGTTTTACTATCTTCCGCAGCCTGTTCAAATTGTTCTTTCAGTTCCATTGCCTGTTTTTTAGCTTACCGGGTCCTGGCGTTATCTATGAATATCGATTTTACTTTCCTGCTGTCTTCAATGATCTCGTAGAATTCGTCAACATAGCTGGTCAATTCTTTTTTGTTGCGGGCGTTCAGCAGGCTGAAGTTTGAAATTAGGGAAGAGATCGTTGCTTTCTTTGCACGGAACACATCAAAGGTCTTCTGCAATTCTTCCATCGTTCGGGGAAAGCCGCGATATACCCTTTCGGTCACCGACTCGGTGCCAAGCAATTCGTTAGGGGTGGCATAGCTTGCATTCACAAATCCGGAATGATCGAAGTCATAGGGAACCGCATAAGGAAGATCGTATTGGTTCTCTTTGCTGTGAATGAGGCGGATGTTGTGGTTGTTGGGCACCGACCAGTCACCATTGCTGATCATATATTCAAAAACCGCCACCTTGGTCATCAGTTCCCTGTTGGTGCTTTCCATCGCATAGCTGGCCTTGGGCTTCCTCTCACAATTGTTCCGGGCTGCCATATCCTTGTCGTCTTCTATCAGGAAGGCGTATTGTGTATAGGGCTTCACTTTGCCGCGGCTGTCTTTGTAATTCACCTTGAGGAGCCGTACCCTGAAACTTTTTTCTTCCAGTTGGTTGTAGATCTTGTAGATCAGGTATTCTTTCAGCACCAGTTGCTCGTCATTCCCATTGCTGCCACAGCCGATCACCAGTTTCAGTTTCCCCAGGGGCGAAAGCCTGGGTGAGGTAGAATTGCTAAAGTCCATCATAATGGGAGGGATAGCACAATACTGCCTGCGAAAATGTCCGCGGGGAGCCACCTGTATCTGTTCCTCGAAACTTTCCATCCCCGGAATATTACAGAGCACCGAGGCTGGTTGAAAGACATCTGTTCCCTTTTCCTGCTGCATTTTCCTGATGTCCGTGGTAAGGGTCATCTCCACGATCTCCTCGTCAGTAAAGAATTTGATGCTGTCAACCTTTTGCTGTGCAGAGAGGGTGCCGGCCGCCATTAGAGCCAGGAAGAACACATAGATCTTTTTCATAACAATAATCGTAGGTGGTTAAATAGAAAATTACTGATAAAAAATAAGATCAGGACAGGATTATTTAAGGATCTCGGTGATCACCGTTCCCGTGCTTCCATTGGGTTCCTGGACCTTCAAAAGGGCTGCCAGGGTCGGTGCCACATCGGTCATATAGGTCTCCCGGTTGGTCTTCCCTTTCCGAATGCCCCATCCATACCAAAGTAATGGGATATGAGCATCATAAGGATTCCACAGGCCGTGTGTGGTTCCCGTATTAGAGTAGGCTTCTATATGATTTGGTTGCAAGATGTATTGCACATCCCCGTTTCTCAGCGGGAAATACCCGTTATTCAGCATTTTCCTGACCTTTTCAGGAAGGGGTACCGTGTTCAGGTCCGCGACAGGGAAGGCCCGTGCAATTCCGGGTTGTTTTTGAAGATGTGCTGCAGCCCAGTCTGCCACTTCGCGGCGGGAGATGCCCGCGGAGTCCAGGAGCCGGTGATTAAAGTGCATCTGGTAATTGTCATCACTTACTATGATCCCCCGAACATTATACTTTTCATAAAGGACCTGGTTCATCGACGTTACCATCGCTGAAACCTTAACCCTGTTGCCGGGGAGCTTATTTTCAGCCATAAATTCCGGGACGTGAGCCACCCCGTGGTCTGCAGAAAGAAATACGGTATAATTGCCTTTGCCGATTTTCCGGTCGAGAAATTTGAATAATTCACCGAGATCCCGGTCGAGCCGGAGGAATCCGTCTTCGGCTTCAATGGAGTTAGGCCCGAAACTGTGGCCGATATAATCCGGTGAAGAAAAGCTGATGGCGACCAGGTCGGTCACTGCATCTTCGCCCAGTTTTTCTCCCTCAATGGCCGCGATCGAAAATTCAAGTGTGAGCTTATTCCCGGCAGGCATTGAAACGATCTTACCATAGTCTTTCCCGATGAAGTTCTTTGTTTCATAGGGGAAATGCGCGCCCAGCGATTTTCCTTCATAATTTTTTTCATCGGAAGTGCTTTGTACATAGGTTGTTTTGGGGAAAAGCAGCTTCCATCCTTCTGCATAGAGAGCGTCCACCCGTTTCCTGCTATTGAAGGCATCCGCCCAGGCGGGCAGCGCTTCCATATACCAGGATGAGCTGATCCATTTCCCATTGGTATTATCATACCAGTATGCTGCATTGGCGCTATGGCCGGCGGGCAGGATGCCTCCCCGGTCTTTCAGCGCGATGCCCACCACCTTACTCCGGAAATTCGTTGCCAGGCGTAGCTCGTCTCCGATGGTTGTGGTAAGTAAATTGGCCGGACTCTGTTTTCCATTCGCCGAAGAGCTGCCTACGGCGGTCACGGACTTATCTTCCGTGCAGTAGACCGTTTTTTCCTGGAGACGGTCCCACCAGGCATTCCCGGTGATGCCACTAACCGCAGGAGGCGCGCCCGTATATAAAGTGGTATGCCCGCAGGCGGTGACAGTGGGTGCATAAGGGATGAGGGTGTTCTCACAGGTGAATCCCTCATTCAGGAATCTTTTGAATCCGCCATCG
>CAMLEM010000409.1 GCA_946479005.1 uncultured Chitinophagaceae bacterium
CCCTGCATTCGCTAAATCTGCTAAGAGCATTACATCCATTTTTCTGAATTTATAGTGATAATTAAAAAACGTTGAAACGATCACCTCGTCCGTATGATGATCCACATCATCGTGGCCCCCTTCAAATGCCTGGCCGATGAAAACCGCCGTCAGCATCGTGAAGATGAAAGCCTGCAGGAAGGCAACCAATATCTCAATGAAATAAATGAAAACAGTGAACCCGATCGAAATCGGCGCAAACCCGATCCCCACATACCGGTTCAGCGCACCGAGGATGAAGATCAGCGAGATCAGGCAGATGATCAGGATGTGGCCCGCCACCATATTGGCGAACAATCGGATCATCAGGGCGAAAGGCTTTGTGAATACACCCAGGATCTCCACCGGCACCAGGATGGGCTTCACACCCATCGGCACGGGGGGATTGAAAATATGCCCCCAGTAATGCTTGTTGCTGCTGAAAAGGATCACAATGAAAGCGATCACAGAGAGAACAAGGGTAAAGGCAATATTCCCGGTTACGTTTGCCGAGCCGGGGATCAATCCAAAAAGGTTATTGATGAGTATGAAAAAGAAAAGGGTGAGCAGCAGCGGCAGGTATTTATGATACTTATGCCCCAGCGCGGGCTTGGCCACATCATCCTTCACGAAGTTGATCACGGTTTCCATCATATTCTGCGTACCCTTAGGCGCCGAGGTTACACCCTCGCCCCGCTTATATCTTTTGGCCACTGCCAGCATTATCCAGACAAAAACCGTAAGGGCAAGTATCATCTGCACCACGTTGCGTGTAAGCGAAATGTCGTACACCTTCACCGTTGTGTCAAGCTTCCCATCTGCGGTCACCGGTATGATGGTTCCCAGGAAATATTTTTTCGGGTCGAGGCCCAGCTCTTCGCGCTTATGTTCGGTGAGGATCGCATAGCCTTTGTATGCGTCGTGCCCGTGATGGAATTTGGACGACATAAACACATCCAAACCTCTTTGCGGGGAATAAAGGATGACCGGGAGAGGAATGGTAACGTGCTTGTCCTTGCCCCCGGATTTATAGCTCATAAAATGGAAATCGTGCCCGTCCATAATATGGCCAAAAATGACTTCGTTCGCGTCAAATAGCTTCTTCTCTTTCGCGGGCGCTTCTTCGTGGTGATCCTGCGCCATTGAGGGCGCCGAAAAAATCAAGCAAAAAACGCTGAAACTCGCTGCCAGTAAGGATTTTATACGCCGTGAGACCATACCCATCCTGAAATTTGGCGCAAAGATAAGGGGTGGGACCTGAATTCCTTGCTAGAAACTCCGGGTTTGCGGCTTATCAAACTGCAGTTTATACAGGTTCCAGTATTCCCCCTTTTTTTCCATCAGTTCCTCGTGGCTGCCCATCTCCTTCAATTCGCCCTTGTCCATCACAATGATCTTTTGGGCCTTGCGTATGGTGCTGAGCCTGTGTGCGATAACGATGGAGGTCCGCCCCCTGATCAGGGTATCGATGGCGTGCTGGATCCGCTGCTCGCTCTCGGTGTCCACCGAAGAAGTAGCCTCGTCAAGCACCAGGATGGAAGGGTTATATAATAAGGCCCTGATGAATGAAAGAAGCTGCCTCTGCCCCAGGGAAAGCGTGGCCCCCCGCTCCCGCACGTCGAAATCATATCCACCCGGCAGGCGGAGAATGAAATCGTGCATATCGATCATTTTCGCAGCCTGCACCAGCTTTTCCTCCGCGATCTCTTCATTGCGTAAGGTGATATTATCTCTCACCGATCCTGAAAACAGGAAAACATCCTGCAATACGAGACCGATATTTTTCCGGAGAATGTCAAGATCATACTGCTCTATATTGATGCCATCAATGCGGATGGCGCCCTTATCAATATGGTAGAGCCGGTTCAGCAGGCTTACAATGGTGGTCTTCCCGCTCCCGGTATGGCCCACGATCGCAACCGTTTCGCCGGGTTCCACCGTAAAGCTGACATCTTTCAATACATATTGCCCGGGCGTGTAAGAGAACCAGACCTTTTCAAATTCGATCTTTCCCTTTAGCGGGGTTCCCGGCTTGTAGGCATCGGGATGCGCTTCGGCGATGAAATCCTCATTGTCGAGCACCTTGAATACCCTTTCGCTGGCAATGATGCCCATTTGCAGCACATTGAATTTATCGGCGATCACACGCAACGGGCGGAAAAGCAGGTTCAGGAATAAAATGAATGCAATGATGGTGCCCTGGCCACCTGTCCCATCCCGGGTTTGCTGTATCAGCAGCGTTTCGCGTGCGGTCCACCATACGATAAGGCCGATGGACACCGCCAGCACGATCTCCATCACGGGAAAAAAAATGGAATAGGCGAAGATGGCGCGGATATTCGCGTTGCGATGCTCCCGGTTGATGCCGCGGAATTTCTCGGCCTCTTTCTTCTCCGCGGAAAAAGCCTGTACGATCTGCATTCCCGTCAGGTGTTCCTGCACAAAAGCGTTCAAAGCCGCCACGGCATTCCTCACCCGGAAGAAAGACCTGTTAATGCTATTCTTGAAATAATACGTGGCGATCAGGATAATGGGAAAGGGAATGAGCGCAACCAGCGTCAGTTGCCAGTCCATATAAAACATCACCCCCAGGACGCAGAGTATCGAGAGCAGGTCAGCAATGATCGGCACCAGCCCTTCTGCGAAAATATCAT
>CAMLEM010000410.1 GCA_946479005.1 uncultured Chitinophagaceae bacterium
TCTTCTTACCAACTGAACAAAATGGTCAACGGTGGGATGTTCCGCCGGCCAGCCCAGCTTCACTTTTAATTCCCGGTTGATCCAGTATTCTGCTTCCGCGTAAATGCTGAAATTATTGATCGTTTTGATGCTGCGTTCATACATCGTTTCATCGCCGCGAAACAGGTCATTGATAAAAAGGAAGCGATCGTTGATGCCGATGGCTTTCCGCAGATCCTTTACGGGCGTTTCCTTCAGCACCTCCATCAGTTCCGTCTTACCCTGGCGAAGCTTGTCATTGATGGACTCCTGTTCTGCCTGTTCATTTGCCTTCCGGGGTGCCTGGTGTGAAAGCGTGGGTATTTCCGTAAGCGGATCAAAGACCATATCGAGCTGACCGTTCTTTTGTACCACTGAAAGCGTACCCTTGTCAACCAGCACAGTTTCCTTCACTTCCTGCATATCATTCCGGGTCTCAGGAAGCGCCTCTTCCACGATACTCTCAGTGGCAGGCTTTTCCTTTGGCAGCTTCACTGCAGCCGGTTTAGGCGCGTATTTTTCATACTCAGGCTGGGTGATATAATCCGGCCTGTTCTGAGCAGGCAGGACCACGGCCACCTTTGCCGTGCCGAGGCTGCGTGGCGCGGATGACTTAAGTTTCGAAAGTTCAAATTGCAGGAGCTGCACCGTACCCAGCATCACATTGGGATCCGCTTTTTGTTCCGACTGTTCCTTCAACTTCTGGATAAGCGCTTCAATTCTTTCCATTTATGGTATTTTTGAACGGTTTCAGTGGTGAGATGATCACGGGGACTAAACGTGAACAGGTCTCTTAAAATTACAAACAGTTTGCCAATAAAACGGATAAACGGCACTATAATTAAATCTTAACAATGTTTATTGAGCCTTCCATCAGGGGTGAGAAAAGAGGGTGGATCGAAGTGATCTGCGGGTCGATGTTCAGCGGCAAAACAGAAGAACTGATCCGCCGGCTGAAGCGGGCGAAGATCGCCAACCTGAAAGTGGAAATTTTCAAGCCTGCCATTGATGTTCGCTATGATGAAGTGAAGATTGTTTCACACGACACCAACCATATCCACTCCACACCGATCGATAATTCGCAGAAGATCCTGTTACTGGCCCCCGATGCGGATGTGATCGGGATCGATGAGGCCCAGTTTTTTGACCCGCAGATCGCACAGGTATGCGATGAGCTTGCCCTCCGGGGTCAGCGCGTGATCGTAGCCGGGCTGGATATGGATTACCTGGGAAATCCCTTTGGTCAAATGCCTTTCATTATGGCCAAGGCCGATTATGTGACCAAGCTCCACGCGATCTGTATGCAATGCGGCAACATCGCGAATTATTCCTACCGGAAGATCCCCAACGAAGACCAGGTGATGCTCGGAGCCAAGGATGTGTATGAGCCCAGGTGCAGAACCTGTATGAATAAAGACTAATCAGTTTTTCTCCCTTCCGCGGATCTTGATCTTTCCAACCATATTGAATTTCTGGCCACCGTCTTCCGCATTGATCTTCATATCGAGGTCTGATTCCATGATCAGCCCGGTGCGGGCGTCCACAGACATCGTACCGCTTTGCGTCCCTTTCATAGTGCCGGATTCCTCCGCTCCGTTAAACACACTGCTAACATCGAGGTCCACGATATCCCCTTCGATGCTTTCCACGGTGTAGGTTGTTTTAAACCCACCCTGCTGACCGGGCATGCTATGCTCTTTCACCCAGCTATCGCCGACCTTTACTTCCTTCCCGGGAAAGATGAAGAAAGCCCGTTCAAACTGCTCCTTCATACTGGCATCATTGAATTGCTGCTGGAAGGTTTGCCTGAGGGTGGAAGTGAACTCCTCACCCATTCCCATAGACTCGATCATTTTAGTGGCCATATCTTCCATACCGGTCACCTCGATCACTTTGCCTTCAGCATCCACTTTCATCGTGAAGGCCTGGCCTTTTATGGCGTGAAACATCCGGCTCATCATTGTAACCGGGCTCATTTCACTACTGGTATCCGCCGGGAGTGGCTTTTCAGTATCTGCTTCTATCGTCATACCCATCACCTGCATCGTGAGCTTGATGGCATTGAAGGTGGTCAATATATCTGTCACCCCGTTACTGGCATTCTTTACATCGAGGCCATACTGGGCCGTCATACTGAACTGCTGCTTCTGGCCGCCGATCTCCTGGTCGAAATCGGAGATCATATCATAGACATAGGATTTACCGGGCTCAAAATTGAATTTGAGCATTTTCGATGTGGTGGCGGATTTGCTCGACTGGCAGGACGCGATGATAAAAATTACTGGAACGAGGGCCAGGAGCCAAAGAATGCGTTTCATTTTGGAAAAATTTTCGGAAAGATAGAACATATGATATATAATTTTGAACGATGGTCTCCTTTAAACATATCTGGGCCCTTTTCAAAAAGGATGTTCTCCTGGAGATACGGCAACAATACAGTTTTTATGGGGTACTTCTCTATATCGGCGCCACGATTTATGTTTTATTTATGGCAATGGAAGCGCCTGAAGCGCGGGTATGGAATGGGCTGTTCTGGGTGATCCAGCTTTTCATCTGTATCAATGCAGTGGCAAAAAGCTTTCTCCAGGAAAGTCGCGGGCGAATGCTTTACTATTATTCCATCAGTAGCCCCGCGAGCTTTGTCCTG
>CAMLEM010000411.1 GCA_946479005.1 uncultured Chitinophagaceae bacterium
GAGGTTAATGCAGTTGATCTGGGCCAGGCTGAGCAACCCAAACTGGTGCCAGCCCTTGGCGCTCCCTTTGATCAGGGGATAGGCATTATTATGTCCCCCTCCGATCACAAGTGGAATCTTTCCGTGTGAGCAGATCAGTCGCACCAGGTGTTCCACTTCATCATCTACGGTATTGACGGCGTGACGATAAGCATCGATCTTCTCATCTTCTCCTTTAGCTGTTTTATCGATGAGGTACTGCAGGTCCCCGAAGTCGAAATGGCCCGCCAGCAGCAGTTCTCCCCCATCAAAAAAATCGTTGCTCTGGATGTTCAACAGGCTTTGCAGGAAAGGCACCCACATCGTATCCGCGCCTCCCATTCCATAATTACCCTTGGCGCCCAGGTCTTCCGGAATTCCGAAAAGTACAAAACGGCTGGTCGAATTGCGGATGGAGGCTTCTATGTCTGCCATATCGGACAGGGTGTGGATCTGTTCCCCCGCTTTCGTTTCAAAACGACGCACCCTGGTCAGAGAGAGAATATCCTGTTTTGTGTAGGGCCTGAAATGGCGCATTGCATTCTTTCCCGTTTCAGCCGGCTGTACCGGGCTCTCCGATTTTTTCATTGACTACCTTTAAAATGTCAGACTCTAAAGCTATTGCTTTGTTTTCGATTTCCCTGCCCCGGTGGAGTACATCTTCAACGAAATTCCTGTCTTTATAAGAAGAGGCGTTGATCCGCACATTCATAAATGCTCCCATCACGGCCGTACGCGCGCAAAGGGCGCCTACACCCGCGTCGGAAACGGAATTGGGGTTTCCCGTAACCGCCATCGCCCGGATCACCTCCATACTGTCGAGAGCAAGCTCCATCACTCTGAATGGTGTCTCAATCGCCAGCCGGGTGGCATTCTGGATGGCCTGATCCCTGGCTGCTTTCTCTTCTTCGGTTCCCTTTGGCAGGGAGAATGAATGCATAATGGCATTGAAAGCACGGGTATCGGCATCTACCAGGGCCAATAACTCCTGCTTATATTTCTGTCCCTTTTCTGCCCAAATGGAAAATTCCTCCCAGCGTTCATCCCAGCCCTTTTTGTGAGATGAAAGATTGGCCACCATTGATGCTAGCGAAACGCCGAGGGCGCCCACTGCCGCGGCAATGGAACCACCGCCGGGGGCCGGGCTTTCGCTGGCTGTTTCATCCGCAAGACGGGCCAGCGACATATCCACCAGTTTGCTGTGAGAAGGATCCCGAAGCTGGTACTCAATGATCCTTTCTTCCGGCCTGAATGGACCCAGTTCATCCAGTCCCATTGATTTCACTGCCATCCTTATCAACTCTGCTTCACTGACACCAACAGACCTTTGCTGCTTGCGAAGAAAATATCGTCCTGCTTCCAGCAATGAATTCAATGGCACCAATCCCACGATCTCGCTACCCGTAACGCGGATCCCGCGTGCCTCCGCCTTTTTGCATACCTCATCAAATGCTATATGGATAGGTACCACGCTGATATTGGTAAGATTCATCGAGATCTGGGCGATGCCATATTCTTCAATGAACCACCCGATCGCTTTTACTGTTTTTAGGGTTCCCGGGATATTCACGGGTTTTCCATTCTCATCGGTCACCACTTTTCCATTTTCTCTTTTCACCCTGCCTGCTTCCCTTACATCGAAGGCAATGGCATTGGCCCTTCGCGTGGAAGTGGTATTGAGATTAATATTATACGCCACCAGGAAATCCCTGGCGCCGATCACCGTCGCCCCACGCTTTGCATCAAACTTCGCCGGGCCGAAATCGGGTTTCCATTGCGGATCTTTTATCTTTTTGAAAAAACCTTCGTACTCCCCTGCCCTGATCACTGATAGGTTTTTCCTGGCGGGATCAGGCTGAGCCGATTCGTATAAATAAACCGGGAGGTCCAACTCCTTTCCCACTCTCTCTGCAAGTTTCCTCGCATAGGCGGCGGTCTCCTCCATCGTGATGCCGGCAACAGGGATGAGCGGACAAACATCGGTGGCTCCCATCCGGGGGTGTTCGCCTTTGTGCCTGCTCATATCTATCAGTTCGCCAGCCTTTCGAATGGCAAGGAACGCAGCTTCAATGACCGCTTCCGGAGAACCCACAAAAGTGACCACCGTTCTATTTGTGGCTTTACCAGGATCAATGTTTAATAACTTGACTCCTTCCACCGACCGGATGGCGGATGTGATCTGTTCAATAACAACCAAATCGGTTCCTTCACTGAAATTGGGAACACATTCGATGATCTTTTGCATAATTTATCTTCAGTTAGTTATAACAAATCGGATCTTTCCGAGAACTGCCCCTCCTGCACCATCTGGTCCGGGCGTTTCTTATAAAGGATCATTCCCAAAGCCATTACCACCGAGGTGGTCAAAACCAGGAAGAAGAGGATCCCGTCATTAAAACTTCCCATTTTCATCGAAGCCGGGATCTTATAAAACAATACAATGGTGATCAGGCCGCGGGGAATGAAAAACGCTTCCGGGAAGAGGTTGGTCTGCAGGAAGAATCTCAGGTAGAGCGTCCTTACAATGATCAGCACCAACAGGATCAATCCCCCGATCATTAGCACTTCGTTGTCGCGGAATACACCCAGCGAAATGGAAAATCCAAAAAGAATAAAAAAGAATGTACGAATCAGGA
>CAMLEM010000412.1 GCA_946479005.1 uncultured Chitinophagaceae bacterium
CATCCACCTCATCGGGAGAAATAAGCCGGTGCTTGATGGAGAAGGTAAATATGAGATCCTCACGGTCTCGGGGAAGAACATTGTCATCCGCGGGATCCATTTCCTGGATGCAGGCTATTCCTCGATGAACGATTTCGCCGCGCTAAAGGTCATCGACGCCCAACAAGTGGTGATCGAAGGGAACCAGTTCACCAATTCCTTTTTCGCCATCCATCTTGCCAATACCCAATACTCCGCGGTGAGGAATAACCAGATCCGCGGGAATAATAAATCCGAGCAGCTTTCCGGGAACGGAATACACCTCTGGAAATGCTCGAATATGATGATCGAAAGGAACCATATCTCTGCCCACCGCGACGGGATCTACTTTGAATTCGTAACGGCTACCACCATCTATCGAAACATCAGCGAAGGGAATGTGAGATATGGGCTGCATTTTATGTTCTCCCACAACGATACCTATCTCTACAACACGTTCCGGAATAACGGGGCCGGGGTGGCGGTGATGTACACGAAGGATGTGCGGATGGAGAACAATCTTTTTGAAGAGAACTGGGGAGCCAGCGCTTATGGGCTTCTCCTGAAGGATATCACCGACAGCTATATCGCACACAATACCTTCGCCGGCAACACGATGGCGATTCATATGGAAGGAAGCAGCCGGATACGGATCGGCAGAAACGATTTCCGGAACAACGGCTGGGCCATCAAGGTACAGGCCAGTTGCGACAACAATGAATTCTACCAGAATAATTTCCTTGGGAATTCATTTGATATCGGCACCAATGGCAATATTTCACTGAATAAATTTTACAATAACCACTGGGACAAATACGAGGGGTACGACCTGGACAAGAACGGGATCGGAGACATACCCTTTCACCCGGTAAGTATGTATTCGATGATCGTGGAGCAGCAGCCTACAACCCTCATCCTGTTCAGGAGCTTTATGGTGAACCTGATCGATAAGGCCGAAAAGGCCATACCAAGCCTAACACCACAGAACCTGGTGGATGAATCCCCCTTAATGAAACAATACCGCCAATGATCCGCATCGAACATATATCCAAAAGATTCAGAAAGCTGCAGGTATTGAATGATATCTCCGTGGAATTTCAAAAAGGACAGGTAGTTGCGCTGATCGGTCCAAACGGTTCGGGCAAGACCACCCTGATCAAATCCATTCTCGGAATGGTGCGGCCCGACAGGGGCGAGATCCTTTTTGACGGCAAACCTGTAAAAACGGATTACCGCTACCGGGAAAATATCGGCTATATGCCGCAGATCGGCCGCTATCCCGACAATATGAAGATCGGCCAGCTGTTCAAAATGATCCGGAATTTCCGCGGCGTGGACGAAGCTGAGCTGGATACTGAACTCTGGGATACTTTCCGGCTGAACGAAATCCGTGAGAAACCGATGCGGACGCTCAGCGGTGGTACCCGCCAGAAGGTAAGCGCCGCACTGGCTTTTCTTTTCGATCCCCGGGTACTGATACTGGATGAACCCACAGCAGGCCTGGACCCGCTTTCTTCCGAACAGCTAAAAGAAAAGATCACCGCGGAAAAAAATAAACAAAAGCTCATCCTGATCAGCTCCCATATCCTCAGCGACCTGGACGAGCTCACCACGCACGTGATGTACCTGCAGGAAGGACAATTGCAGTTCTTCCACGATATGCAATCGCTCAGGGATCAAACCGGGGAAACCAAGCTGGAAAAGGCCATTGCCAGGGTGATGAAGAATGAATCCCTGCGGATCGGGAACAACGGTGCTGCATTCGTTTCAATAGAAAAAAAGAATAACTGATGCTGAAGCTTTCACGATATATATTGTATGATATCCTCAGGAACAAGGTGGTGATCGGCTATGCCCTCTTCCTTTTCGTGGTATCAATGGCCCTCTTCAATATGGAAGAGAACAGCAGTAAGGCGATGCTCAGCCTGCTGAACGTGGTTTTGATCGTAGTGCCGCTCATCAGCCTGGTGTTTGCCACCATTCACTACTACAATTCTTATGAATTCATAGAACTGATGCTTTCCCAGCCAATGAGCCGCACAAGGATCATACTCAGTGAGTATGCGGGCGTCAGTCTTTCTCTTTTAACCGCCTTCCTGCTGGGTGTGGGCCTTCCCATTCTTTTTTATGCGCCGAATGCCACCGGGATGGCAATGATATTCACAGGTGCCGCTCTTTCCATTGTGTTCACTTCACTGGCTTTCTTCGCATCCGTGAGAGCAAGGGATAAGGCAAGGGGTATCGGCGCTGCGCTCCTGCTCTGGTTCTATTTCGCTTTGATCTACGATGGCCTCGTTTTAATGATCCTTTTCTCTTTCAGTGATTATCCCCTGGAAAAGCTTACCCTCCTTCTTTCCGCACTGAACCCCATTGACCTGGGCCGGATCTTTATTATGCTAAAAATGGATGTGAGTGCGCTGATGGGTTATACGGGGGCCCTTTACAAGGATTTCTTCGGAAGCTTTACCGGGATCCTGTTCACAATGGGCATAATGACACTCTGGGCCATCATTCCACTTTGGCTCACCGTCAGCAAGTTCAGGCGGAAAGACCTCTGACTCTGATCTATTTCAAGGGTTTTCCTGACCAGCCTCAGTATCCTCCTGCCGGCAGGAGGATACTGAGGCTGGTCAGG
>CAMLEM010000413.1 GCA_946479005.1 uncultured Chitinophagaceae bacterium
TGGGCCCATCATTCAAGTTTCTCCGCAATGGAGGCTGATGCGGCTCTCGAAAAGATCAATCAATCACAAAAGGAAGCGCACAGCTTTCTTCAAAAGGCCGACTGGCTGGTCATTACCCTGGGATCTTCCTTCAGTTATCGTTTGACAGGGCTGTCTAATGGCAGGGCTGGTGACCCCGTGGCAAATTGCCATCGTGCCCCTGCCCAGTGGTTTGACAAGCATTTACTGGAAACCGGGGAGACGATTACTACGTTGGAGGACTGCACGCTTAAACTACGCGAGTTCAATCCCGAACTCAGGATCCTTTACACCATCAGCCCGGTACGCCATCTCCGGGATGGGGTAGTGGCCAATAACCGGAGCAAGGCCAGGCTGATCGAGGCGGTGCACCGGATGGTTGAGCAAAATGAACGTCAGTATTATTTCCCTGCTTACGAATTGGTGATTGATGTTTTAAGGGATTATCGTTTTTATGATATCGACCTCGCTCATCCGAACTATGCGGCTACGAAGTTCGTTTTGGAGAAATTCGCAGAGGCTTGCATTGATGAACCTTCGAGAAATTTGATGGAGGAAGTGAGAAGCATCGTTACAGCTAGGAAACACCGCGCGTTTCAACCAGAAACCAATGCGCACCGGGAGTTCGTCTCTTCTCAATTGAAAAAAGCGGTGGCTTTAAAAGAACTGCATCCATTTCTTGACCTGGATGAAGAGATCAGTTTTTTTTCGAGAACCTAAACCATCACAACCTTATAAACAGTCTCCTGCCTGTAGGTTTCTCCCGGCCGCAAGATTGTATTTGGAAAGGATGGAATATTCACTGCATTCGGATGTGAATGCGTTTCCAGGCAAAACCCCGACCAGGGGCCATAGTCCATTCCATTCTTCCCTTTCACTTTCGGCGTCCATTTACCGGAATAAAAATGAACACAGGGTTCGGTGGAGAATACCTGCAGACCCATCTCTTTCGGAGTATAACGGGCTTCGGCCATTAGCTTAATCGACGGGTCATTATCGACAATGTAGGTCTTATCGTATTCGGGAATGTTAAGCAATCGCTCTCCAATTGTCGTGAACTCCCTGAAATCAAAAGCTGTTCCTTCCACGGGTAAGATCCTCCCGGTGACCACCAGGTCTTCATCCTGTTCCAGCACCTGCGAGGAATGGATCCGTAATTCCTGGTCGAAGATCTTTCCTTGGCCATTATTCAAATTGAAATAACTGTGATGCGTGAGATTGCAGGGTGTTGCTGCATCTGTTATCGCTGTATAGGTATGCTTCAGTTCGTTCTCATCATTCAGCTCAAACAGGAGGGTTACTTCGAGGTTACCGGGAAAACCTTCTTCTCCGTCCTTACTGAGCAGCTTCAATGTTAATGCAGAGGAAGAATGATCGATGACCTCCCACACTTTCCTGTCAAAACCAACGTGTCCACCGTGCAGCTGGTGCCTTCCCCTGTTCCTGCTCAATGAATAGCTTTTGCCATCAAGATCAAATCCCGCCCCTGAGATGCGGTTGGCATACCTTCCTACGGCGCAGCCAAACCAGGGGTACTGGTCCAGGTAAGCGGGTAAGAGATAATCTTCCATATCATCAAATCCTAATACAATGTCGTTCGGCAAGCCTTTTTTATCCAGGACAGCAAAGGTGGTGATAATGGCTCCATAATTGGTGATCTTTACTTCCGTTCCTTTCGCGTTGCGTAAACTGAATAAATAGATAATTTCACCGCTGGCATTTGTATAACAATATTGCTGGCCGCTCTCCATTAACGATCTTAATTTGATCATATGAAGTTAGAACTGAGTTCAGCATTCAGGCAAATTTTCAATAAGGGCCCCGAGGCTATCTTTTTTTGCCCCGGCCGGGTCAACCTGATTGGTGAACATATCGACTATAACGGGGGTCACGTAATGCCCTGCGCGATCTCCCGGGGAACCTGGCTGGCTTTTTCCCGAAATACAGATAAGAAGCTCCGGTTTCGTTCCCTGGATTTTTCCGAAACTGCCGACCTGAACCTTCAAACCTCCTATACGCGTACTGGCAAAGGGTGGTTTAATTATCCCCTGGGTGTGATCAATGAACTCTTTTACCTGGGAAATGAATTGTCGGGGATGGACCTTCTTTTTAAAGGAGATCTTCCTGTAGGCGCGGGGCTTTCCTCCTCGGCCTCCATTGAAATGGCAATGGCCTTTGCGGCAAGGGAGATTTTCGGGTTGAATGCATCATTGACCGAACTGGCGCTGCTTTGCAAAAAAGTGGAGAACGAATTCATTGGAGTGAATAGCGGCATTATGGACCAGTTCGCGGTGGCGAAAGGAGAGAAGGGGAAGGCGATCTTACTGGATTGCGATGATCTCAAACACGAGTATCTTCCTTTCGATACGGGGGAATACGTGCTTGCCATCATCAATAGCCGGAAAGAAAGAAAGCTTTCCGAGTCAAAATACAATGAACGATTTGCCGAATGTGGCCGGGCGTTGAAATTACTGAAGAAGGAAGTGGAGGTCACCCATCTTTGCGAACTAAGTCCCGAACAATTCGAGGAGCATCGTTCCCTCATCAATGACCCTGTGCTTGAGAAACGCGCCCTTCACGTGGTTAGCGAGGAGGTAAGGGTGATCGATGCGGCAGGTGCACTGAAG
>CAMLEM010000414.1 GCA_946479005.1 uncultured Chitinophagaceae bacterium
CGCCATTTTCTTCAGCATATCCGTCACCGAGGCGGCGTTTACATTCAATGCCCTGGCGAGCACTGAATTGGCCACGGGCTCGTCTTTGTCCTCCTGGAGTTTATAGATGGACTTGAGGTAATTCTCTTCTGTAAATGAATGCATTAAACGGGAATTGCCGGCAAGTTAACTAAATTTACCTAAATTGATAATTAGATGAGCCTAAAACCATAATTTTGTCTCCCGAATAAAATCGATGAGAAAACTTGGGTTCTTTATAAGCATCTTTTCACTTGGCCTGGCAGGTATTTCGGGCTGTGAAAAATTAATGCCCGGCCTGCCGGAGGATCACGAGACCCTCGACGGTCCGGTGGAAGGACTCAGCCCGCAGCAGCTGCAGGTGTTCCTTGCCGGCGACAGGGCCTTTAATGATGAGGTGTTCACTTCGGAAACGGGGCTGGGTCCTTTGTTCGTGGCCAGCTCCTGCGGCAGCTGCCACGCCGGCGATGGAAAGGGACATCCATTTTCCACGCTGACCCGGTTCGGGCAATCCGATACCATTTCCAACCAGTATCTAAACCAAGGCGGGCCGCAATTGCAGCACCGTGCCATTATGGGTTATCTCGCCGAGTCCATTCCCGCGGGAGCTACTTCTTCCAGCTTTACACCGCCAGCGAATACAGGGTTGGGTTTCCTGGAGGCAGTACCTGATGCCTCCCTGCTCGCATTGGCAGATGAGAATGATGCTGACGGGGATGGGATATCCGGTCGGCCGAACTGGGTGAATATCCCGGGCTATTGCATTCTCCGGCCGGGCACCATCGCCAGGTCTGATGGAAAATACATCGGGAGATTTGGGAAAAAGGCGGCTGTGTACGACCTGTTGCAACAAACCGTGAACGCATATAACCAGGATATGGGCGTGAACTCCACTTTCGAGCATTATAATACTTACAATGGCCTGGAAACGGATCCTGAAGTGAGCAATAGAACGGTTCACGATGTGGTATTCTACCTGCAAACCCTCAAGGCGCCGCGGCCAAGAACTCCTAATGATGCGGATGTGGTGGCAGGCCGCCAGGTATTTATGGATCTCGGTTGCGGCAAATGCCATACGCCGCAAATGCAAACCGGGAACTCACCGGTCGCTGCCCTGTCCAACAAAACATTTTTTCCCTACAGCGATTTTTTACTTCACGATATGGGGCCGGGGCTGAATGACGGCTATACAGAAGGTACAGCTCTTCCCTCGGAATGGAGAACACCGCCCCTTTGGGGACTGGGACTTTCAAAGATCTCCCAGGGCGGCAGATATTTCCTTCTCCACGATGGAAGGGCGGGGAGCATTGAAGAAGCCATACAATTGCACGGGGGCGAGGCTCAGAACAGCAGGAATGCTTTTCAGCAATTGACGCCCGCGGAAAAATTTCGCCTCATCAAATTCCTTGAATCCTTGTAATGGACCGGAGAAAATTCATCCAGGCGGCCTGTGCTGCCTGCCTTTCAGCAACGGCAGTCTCCCTGCTGGGAACAGGTTGCACAGCCACCAGGTACATTGGTGGAAAAATGGAAAAGGATGGGCTGCGGATCCGTAAGGAAGATTTCAGGCAGGGTTCGGCTTACAGCTCATTTATCATTGTAAAAAACGAGGCCCTGCTTTATCCCATTTGCGTTTTCCGCCTGAATGAAAACGAATATTCAGCACTGTGGATGAAATGCACGCACCAGGGCGCCACCCTGAATGCTTCTGGCGATATGCTGCAATGCCCGGCCCACGGCAGTGAGTTCGATAACCGGGGAAGAGTGAGTAATGGTCCTGCCGCCGCCGATCTCAGGAGTTTCCCGGTCACCATCAACAAAGATGAACTGTTCATAGACCTGCGTAAACAATGAAAAGAACCGGATTATTGAGCCTGGCCGTTATTATCACGGGTTTCGCGACAGCGCAGGTTGATCCTGCATTGTTAAGGGATCCTGCAAGGGATACAACGGGGTCGAAATTGAATATGGACGCGATCTATGATCGTCCGTTTAATAAGGTGGGTAGGTTGCCTGTATCACTGGGGGGATATATGGAAGGGAATTACCAATATCGGGTGGAGGATGGCATAAGCGAGGGACACCAGTTTCAAATGAGGAGACTAACCCTTTTTGTTTCTTCGGCGATCTCGCAACGGATAAAATTTCTTTCGGAGATCGAGTTCGAGGAGGGAACCAAAGAGATCAACATTGAGTTTGCATCGATCGATTTTGAATTTTCGCCGTTGTTCAACCTGAGAGGGGGTGTGATAATGAACCCCATCGGTGCTTTCAACCAGAACCACGATGGCCCGAAATGGGAATTTGTTGACAGGCCCATCTCCGCCACTCAAATGCTGCCGGCTACATTCAGCAACGCCGGTTTTGGTGTATTTGGAAAAAAATACAAAGGCAACTGGGCCTTTGGTTACGAGGCCTATCTCAGCAATGGGCTCAATGAACGGATTGTAAACAACACGGAGAATAAGACTTTTCTTCCGGCAACCAAGGAGGACCCGGATCGTTTCGAGGAAAGTTTCAATGGAAGCATGCTGTTCACGGGGAAGCTGGCGGTCAGGCATAACAGCGTGGGTGAACTGGGCATTTTAGGGCTGCCCTTCCCTGTTCGCTATGGCGGTC
>CAMLEM010000415.1 GCA_946479005.1 uncultured Chitinophagaceae bacterium
CTCGTGGAATTGCCGGGTACCATCGGCAGCCTTATTGAAATGCTGGATGCTGTTGGCGGCGCCCACATAGGCATCTTTCATCTGCTCCAGGGCATCGGCCGCGGCGCGTGTTTTATTGGTGTATTCGCCGGTTGCGGCCACCACGTTGGTGATATCCGACATGCTGTCCACGGTAGTGCCGAGTCTTTTAAAGTTTTCGCCAAGGCGACCCAGGTTGGCAGGCGTAATGTCCGCTTCGCGGAGCATGTCTTCCAGCTTGTTCAACGCGGGATTGCCGCTGTTGCCGGCGACGGCCAGGGGAGTCACTTCAAACTTGCCGGTGCGGGCTTTCTCCACATCGGGGTGTTCGTTGATCTTGGGGAAATAACGCTGCCAGTGCGGCTCCTCGGGGGGAGGTACCAGCAGGGCCATGACCAGGAACACGATGGCTTCCGCGATCAGTCCCACCATGATGGCGAGGTCGGCGTTTTTCCAGTGAAGGATCTTCATCATCGCAGCGAAGATTACCACCGCGGCGAAGAAGCTGAACAGGAAGTTAAGGACTATTTGGCCTTTGTGTGTTTTAAAGAACAGCATACGGGTTCGATTTTTTTCAGGGTTATTTAAATTTTACTAGAGAAAAACGTGCTTTTGAAAAATATATTTTTCAATGAAAAAAAAGAGGTCAGGGCAGACCTCTTTTTTTTAATAAGTTATTTACGACGGCCTTTTTGAGGAGCAGCGGGCAGGTCGATCACGCAACGGAACCCGATGTAAGATTTGGTTGAATCCTGGTACTCGTAGGTACTTGTACCGGTTTGCAGGTAATATCCAACATCTTTCCAGCTTCCACCGCGAATGATCTTACGCTTCATCAGGGGAGGATCATCATCCTTCGCGTTCCAGCGAACATCCGGGTTCATATCGTGCTGGAAGTTGTTGCGCCCTTCGTAATAAATGGAAGAGGTCCACTCGGCCACGTTTCCTGCCATACAGTACAGGCCATAATCATTGGGCCAGTAAGCATCGGCACGCACCGTGTAGAATCCACCATCTTCGGGGTAGTTACCCCGTCCGGGTTTGAAATTGGCCATCAGGCAACCTTTCTTGTTCCGGAGATAATAGTTACCCCAGGGGAACATCGATTGTGAGCGGCCACCGCGGGCGGCGTACTCCCACTGCGCTTCCGTAGGCAGACGGAAATCGGACTCCTGGGCTCTCTTCTTACTGTCGAGATAAGCATTCAGGATATGCGTTCTCCAGTGGCAGAAGGCCTGTGCCTGCTTCCAGCTGACACCAACTACGGGATAGTTCCCGAAAGCGGGATGCGAAAAATATCTTTTTGTCATCGGCTCGTTATATGAATACGCGAAATCGCGGATCCAGGCCAATGTATCAGGAGCGATTGAGTAAGGGAAAGCGTTCTTGGTAATGAACTGGGAACGGGGCTTGCCGGCATTTTCACGCTTGGCAGCTTCTTTCAGATCATAAACATCCCCATAATAAACCAGTTTGGAGGCGTCGATCTCCTTTTTTCCGTTCAACCTGTCCTCGGGGGTCAGGATCATATCCGTTCCCGCGAGTTGTTCTATGAATTTGGGATCATCCCACTTGACCGTTTTCATTTTTGCCTGGTCAACATACTCAACACCATCGGGACCGGCTTTCACATACCCGAGCTTCCGGGCAGCCACTGAATCGCGCACCCAAACCACAAACTGGCGATACTCGTTGTTTGTGATCTCGGTAGCGTCCATCCAGAATCCGGAAATGGATACGGAACGGTTCCTGGCGCTGAATGCATAGGCCGGATCCTCATCACTGGGTCCCATATGGAAGGTCCCCTGCGGAATGTAAACCATCCCGGGAGGTTTGGGCAAAGAGTACTTGGATGCGGGAGCAATTCCGTGCAACTGGCCGTCGTTCGGAAGTCCTTTACCTTTTCCGTCTTTTTTTCCCAGGATCCCACATCCGGTGAGGGCAAGCACACAGGTAGCAACTACCAGGGAGTAGTAAGGGTTTCTCATTTTCATACACTTAAAGGGTATTGGGCAAATATAATGTTTTGGGCTTTTGTTCAACACAAGGTTAAAATTTATTTTTTCAAATTCAAAGCGCCTTTTACGGGGTAAAATTTCTAACGGTATGCAGCTTGGGTTTATTGTATTAACTAAAAATTAATTGGTCTTCCCGGCATTGTTTATCAGCGTTCTAAGTTCCCCTGGGGAAAATACAGGAGCCTGGCAGGTGTAATTACGGCAAAGCCAGATGGCGGTCTTTCCAGCAAGGTTGCGATCCCTTAACAAAGGATAGTTTTCATCGGCTGTAAGCGAACCCTGTATGACCCTGTGTGGTATGTATTCCCGTAAGATCTGATCCCTGATCGCAGGCATCCACTCCCCGGTTACGGCGATCTCCTGGTAACCGGCCGAAAGGCCGGCCATTACCCAGGCCCAATGTCCGAAAGAGGTGGGGTATTTCAGCGTGGCGGGAGCCAGTCCGGCCACCATCGAAACCGCCCTCTCCCGCCAGTCCGGCCTGTCCAGGAGGACACCCAGCCGGGTGAGGTTTTCGGCCATCACCGAAATTCCCGAAGGCAGGGCGCCGTCATAGATTTCTTTTTTTCGCAGGATGACATCCTCCTGGCTT
>CAMLEM010000416.1 GCA_946479005.1 uncultured Chitinophagaceae bacterium
AAGAACATTGTTTTAAAATAAACGGCCATTTTCAGGGATAACCGGCCGTCTGGTTGTTTTTGGAAACAACGATATGACGCACGGGGCCGAGCGAGGTTACAGGCCTGGGGATTATATTGCAGAAAATATTCAAGATGCTGATCGATTACCGTTCTGACACAGTTACCCGGCCCACCGCGGGGATGCTGGAAGCTATGAGGCACGCAAAGGTGGGTGATGATGTTTTCGGGGAAGATCCCTCGGTCAACCAATTGGAGTCTATGGCCGCCCGGCTTTTTGGAATGGAAGCGGCGCTATTTTGTCCTTCTGGAACGATGACAAACCAGATCGCCATTAAATGCCATACCCAGCCCGGAGATGAAGTGATCTGTGATGAAACAGCCCACGTTTATCAATATGAAGGAGGAGGGATCGCGTTCAATTCAGGTGCATCGGTGAAATTATTGAATGGTGAACGGGGACGGATCTCTGCAGAGCAGGTAGTTGGTGCCATCAACCCCGATGACCCGCACCGCGCCAAAAGCAGCCTGGTTTGCCTGGAAAACACCAGCAATCGGGGTGGTGGCAGCTGTTATTCACTGGAAGAGGTGCGAAAGATCAAAGAGGTCTGCCGGGAACAGGGGTTAGCATTTCACCTCGATGGTGCCCGGCTTTTCAATGCACTGGTTGCAAAAAAAGAGTCTCCTGCCCAATACGGAGAATTGTTTGATACGATCTCGATCTGCCTGAGCAAGAGCCTGGGCTGCCCGGTGGGCAGCCTTCTCCTCGGACCCGGTGCCTTCATTAAGAAAGCGAGGCGGGTGCGGAAAGTTTTTGGTGGAGGTATGCGCCAGGCAGGTTTCCTGGCGGCAGCGGGTATTTATGCTTTGGAAAATCATATTGACCGTCTGGCGGTGGATCACGCAAATACAAAGCGCATCGCTTCTGCCATCGAAAAGAACCAGTCGGTGGCCTCCCTCCTTCCCGTAGAAACCAATATCATCATCTTCGAAGTGAAAGAGGCCGGAACTTCTCCCTTACTGGTTTCAAAGCTGAAAGAACACGGCATTCTCGGCTATTCCATTTCACCGAACCGCGTGCGGTTGGTCGTTCACCTGGATATTACAGAGCAGATGGTTGAGAAAACCATCGGGGTGTTTGAACAACTTCGTTAAATTCGAAAATGCTTTCAAAAACCGATCCCCGTTCCACGGATGCCTGGAGATCCCTTGAAATCCTGGCTGGTACCCTCAGGCCAGGAAGCATCAGGGATCTTTTTACCAATGACCCATCACGTGCGAAAACTTTCAATTCGCAACTGGAAGAGATCTATTTCGACTATTCCCGGAACCTGGTAGATAATGAATCGATGGCAGCACTATTCCGGCTGGCCGCTGAGTGTCATTTAAAGGAAGCGATCGGATCCTATTTCTCCGGGGATCTCATCAACGAGACCGAGAAGCGTTCCGTTCTGCACACAGCCTTACGAAACTTCGGCAACGAGCCGGTATTGAGTGGAGGCGAAGATGTGATGCCGGAAATAAGGTCAACCCTGAACAAGATCAAAAAATTCTGTAACGAAGTACATAAGGGAAAGCATACCGGCTACACCGGGAAGAGCATTCGATACATTGTAAATATCGGTATCGGGGGCAGTGATCTTGGGCCCCGTATGGTGGTGGAAGCTTTACGTCCTTACCAGTTGGCAGGCATTGAAACATTTTTCGTTTCCAACGTGGATGGCCAGGAGATCAGCGAGGTGCTTAAGAAGGTAAAGCCGGAGCGGACACTCTTTCTCGTGGTTTCAAAAACCTTTACCACCCAGGAAACAATGATGAATGCGCACACAGCGCGCAAATGGTTTTTGAACAAAGCAAAACGCGAGAAACATATTGCCCGGCACTTCATAGCGGTCTCCACGAACGAAACCGCTGCATTGGACTTTGGAATCTCGGAAAAGAATATATTCCGCTTTCGCGATTGGGTGGGTGGCCGCTTTTCACTCTGGAGCTCCGTGGGATTATCAATCGCACTTGCTACCGGGTATAAGAGGTTTGAAGAATTGTTAAGGGGCGCCTATTCCGCCGACGAGCATTTCAGGCGTGCGGCGTTCGAACACAATATCCCCGTTATCCTTGCGCTTACCGGGATCTGGAACATAAATTTCCTGGGCTCCGCCACGGAGGCCGTTTTGCCCTATGATCAGCGGCTTTCCCGTTTCCCGGCCTGGCTCCAGCAGGCATCGATGGAAAGCAACGGCAAGAGCATTGACCGGGGTGGAGAAGCAGTGGACTACAGCACAGCCCCCGTGACCTGGGGAGAACCCGGCACGAACGGGCAGCACGCTTTTTTCCAACTCCTTCACCAGGGAACCCAGCTGGTGCCCTGTGATTTCATTGTATGTGCCCAGCCCCACCACGAATTCACTGACCACCACCAGGTATTGCTAAGCAACTGTCTTGCCCAGGCAGAGGCCCTGATGAACGGTAAACCCGAGATCCTGGTGCAGGCTGAACTGGAAGCCCGTGAATTTACCCCCTCAGAGATCGCAGCCCTTCTTCCTTTCAAGACCTTCCCGGGCAACAGGCCCTCCAACCTGTTTCTCATAAAGAAACTGACCCCCTATAACCTTGGTTGCCTGTTGGCC
>CAMLEM010000417.1 GCA_946479005.1 uncultured Chitinophagaceae bacterium
AGGAAGTTGTTCGGATTTACTTCGTGGAAACTGTCGTGATGTAGTTTGAAAGGTGCCTTCTTTTTCGGATTGAAAAGAAAGTATTCGTTTTCCGGGTAATATTTCGCCAGCGCGTAAAGCAGGGAACGGCTGTAATGACCAAGTCCTGTTTCATTGTGGAAGGCCCGCTTCGCGTCGTAGCCGATGTTCATCCGGCAAAGATAGAAACAGTCAGGCAGCCGAATACACTTAACCCGCCGGCGGCTGTTAGCCGTTTTCTATCTTTGTCCCTATGCGCATTCATTTCACCAGGGAAGAAAAAGAGATCCTCGAGAAAGTGAGAAAAGCCGCTGAAGCAACCGGTGTGTCTACTTACCTCGTGGGAGGATTCGTGCGGGATAAATTGCTGGACCGGCCCACCCGGGATATGGATTTTGTGACCCTGGGAGATGGCATCAAATTGGCGACCGCGGTTTCCAAAGAATTTCCCCGGCCGCAGCAGGTGAATTATTTCAAGAATTTTGGCACAGCGCATATCAAGACGGAAAACTCCTTTGATCTTGAATTCGTCGGCGCCAGGAAGGAAAGCTATAGCCCGGAGTCGCGCAAACCTGCTGTGTCGGCTGGAAGCCTGGAAGATGATCAGCTCCGCCGCGATTTCACGATCAACGCGATGGCCCTGGAACTGGCGGAGGGAAAGATGGAATCCCTCGTGGATCCTTTCAATGGGATGAGTGACCTGGAAAACAGGATCCTCCGCACCCCGCAGGAACCTTCAAAGACATTCAGTGATGACCCGCTCAGGATGATGCGCGCGATACGGTTTGCCAGTGAACTACAGTTCACCATTGAAGCAGGCACCTGGGAGGGAATATCGCAAAGCCGGGAACGGATCTCCATTATATCACAGGAACGGATAACCGAAGAGTTGAACCGGATCCTGCTTTCTGAAAGGCCTTCGGTAGGGCTTGATTTACTTTACCGCTGCGGGCTGATGAGACTGATCTTTCCCCAGCTGGTGGAACTGGCGGGAGCAGAGTATAAAGACGGGGTGGGACACAAGGACAATTTTTATCATACCCTCCAGGTGGTGGATAACATCTCCAGGAACACCGGCGATCTCTGGCTTCGGTGGGCAGCGCTTTTGCACGATATCGCGAAGCCGGCTACCAAACGCTTTGAAGAAGGGCACGGGTGGACCTTCCACGGTCACGAGGTAGTAGGCGGAAGAATGGTGCCAAAGATCTTCGCCCGTTTCAAGCTCCCGATGAATGAGAAAATGCGTTTTGTGCGAAAACTCGTAGAGCTCCATCTGCGTCCCATTAGTTTAACAAAAGAAAATATAACGGATTCGGCCATTCGCCGCTTATTATTCGATGCTGGCGAAGATTTTGATGCTTTAATGATGCTTTGCGACGCCGACATCACTTCAAAGAACAAAACGAAAGTGAAGCGGTTCCTCGAAAATTTCAGGATGGTGAGGGAACGCTGCCGCGAAGTGGAAGAAAAAGACCATATCCGCGCCTGGCAACCCCCGGTGAGCGGGGAAACGATAATGGAAATGTTTGGTCTGCCTCCTTCGAAACCGGTGGGCATCCTGAAAGATTCGCTGAAAGAGGCGATGCTGGACGGGCTGATCCCGAACAGCAGGGAGGCAGCTCTTGAATACCTCATCGGCAAAGCGAAGGAACTGGGACTTGAACCAAAGAAAACGTAAATTTGAACTATGCCTATTTTAAAATTCAGGGTATATTTTGAGGAAGACGACAGTGTTTACCGGGATGTGGTGATCCGTCACGACCAGAGTTTTTTTGAACTGCACGAGACCATTCTTAAAGCTTACGAGTTCGACAATAAGCATAAAGCGACTTTTTTCCGCAGCAATGACCACTGGCAGAGAGGAAAAGAGATCACGCTTGAAAAATATGAGAAAGAATACCGGGCCGAACCTCTCCTGATGATGGAGACCACCATTGGTTCAGAAATCCGCAACCCGAACCAGCGCTTTATTTATCTGTACGATTTCAATAAGAACTGGAGTTTTCTCCTGGAACTCATCAACGTGTCTAAGGAGGAAAACCCCCGCATCATATATCCTTCCACCGTCCGATCGGAAGGCATTGCCCCCAGCCAGTATGGAACCAAGGGATTACTCGGTGAAAAGTTCGCCGATGTTGAGGAAAAATATGATCTCACCTCGGTGGGAGATGGTTTTGGGGAGAAGGATGAAGAAGGGGAGGACGTGGGATTCGTGGAAGAGCAGGGTGGGGAGGATGAATGAAGCCCTCTACCTGGAACCTGAATGAAAAAAGCCTTTGTCATCGTGGGTCCCACCGCAGCAGGAAAGACAGCCGCTGCGATCGAACTGGCGCTTCGCTATGACACCGAGATCATTTCTGCCGACAGCCGCCAGTGTTACCGTGAACTGAACATCGGTGTGGCCCGCCCGTCGCCGGCGGAACTGGACTCTGTAAAGCATCACTTCATTGCCTCCCATTCCATCCACGAACCCCTGGACGCGGGCAAATACGAACAGCAATCCCTTGAAAAAGCCTCGGAAATATTTTCACGCAAGGATCACCTGGTCGTGGTAGGTGGAACCGGTTTATACATCAGGGCATTTTGCGAGGGCCT
>CAMLEM010000418.1 GCA_946479005.1 uncultured Chitinophagaceae bacterium
CGATGATCTGTTCTTCGGTGGCATCCTGGAAGCCCAGTGCTATATTTCCGGCGATGGTATCATTGAACAGGATGGGTTCCTGCGTTACGATGCTCATTTGCTTCCTTACCGAATCCAGGGAATAGTCGCGGATATTCACTCCATCTATCAGCACTTCCCCTCCCGTTACGTCGTGAAAGCGAGGCACGAGGTCGGCCAGGGTGGATTTACCGGCCCCGCTGCTTCCCACCAGGGCCACCGTAGTCCCTTTTTCTATCACGAGGTTGATATCATCCAGGATCACTGCGTCGTTGTAACGAAACTGTACATTCCGGAATTCGATCTTTTCGCGAAATGCTTCGAGTTTGATCCCGTTGGGATTATCATCCACCGTGATCGGCGTTTTCAGGATCTCTTCGATCCTGCCAATGGCGGCGGCGCCCTTCCTCATATTGGAAAAGGAAGTGGAAAGGGCCTTCGCCGGGTTAATGATATTATAGAAGATCCCCAGGAAGCCAAGAAAGGCCGAGGCCTCCAGCAATTGGTTATTCAGTACGAGCCGTCCTCCATAATAAAGCACCACGGTGAAAAGGATCACTCCCATCACTTCCGAAAGCGGTGAAGCAAGATCGCGCCGGTAAGCGATATTATTTTTGGCCTGGAGCAATTCATCGTTATTCTTAAAGAACCTCGTGCGCAGAAGCTTCTCAATGGTAAAGGCTTTGATCACCCGCAGGCCGGAAAGCGTTTCATCAAGGGTGGAAAGCGTTTCGCCATATTTTTCAGAAACCCGCTGCGAATGTTTTTTAAGGGATTTGGTGATCCTTCCGATCACGAGCCCGAGCACCGGGATCAGGATCAAAATGAACAAGGTGAGCTGGAAGCTGATGAGGAATAATACGGTCAGTGTTACAAGTATCGTCATCGGGTCGCGGATCCAGCCTTCCAGGGTCCCCACCACCGATCCCTCGATCTCACCCACGTCGTTGGTCATCCGGCTCATCAGGTCGCCTTTTCTTTTTTCCGTAAAGAACCCGATGGGAAGCTTAAGCACCTTATCATAAAGATCTTCCCGAAGCTGGTTAACCACCCGGTTCTTCAAAGGATTCAGGATATAATAAGAGAGGTAAAGAAAAAAGTTTTTCAGGATGATGAACACCACCATCAGCACACAGATATAACCCAGTGTGCTCACTTTTCCCCGGGCTTCCAGCGACTGGTTCAGGAAATCATTCACCGCGCGGATGATGGGATTGTCGGAATCCTGGAAGCTCGCCCCTCCTGTGAATATCAATTGCAGAAACGGCATCAGCATCCCGATGCTGACGATGGAGAAAACAATGCTTAATAAAGTGAAAAGGAAATAAAGCAGGATCTTTCCCCGGTATGCCCGGAGGTACCCGAAGATCCGTGAATATTGCTTCATCTCGCAAAGTACTAATTTTGTGTTTGGTTGACCGCGGCAAAGGAATGATTGTTGTAACCTTGCTACCGGGATTTAAACAGGGAACTATGGAAGAAGGAAAACGCCAGAAGCAGATAGCCGGGTTATTGAATGAAGAAATGAACCAGATCTTCCAGAAGCTGGGTTTGAATATGATCAGTGGCGGAATGGTCTCGATCTCTTCGGTGAAGGTCACCCCCGACCTGCTGGAAGCCAGGTTTTATCTCAGCTTTTACCAGGTGAGCGATGTGCCCGCCGCCCTCAACAGGATCCAGGAACGCCACCACGAGATCAAGAAAGAACTGGCAGGCCGGGTCAGGCACCAGTTGCGCTCCATTCCCGTGCTCAAATTTTTCCAGGATGATACCCTGGACCACGTTTTCCGGATGGAAGAATTATTCAAGCAGATCAGTAAGGATAACGACAGTAAGGAAAGCTAATCCCTATCGATGCATTATCTTTTTGCCTGGCGGTATTTCAAGGCCAAAAAATCCACGAACGCCATCAATATCATCTCCTGGGTGAGCATAGTGGCCATTGTGATCGGTACCGCTGTACTGATCCTGGTGCTGAGTGTGTTCAACGGGTTCGAAGGGATCGTAAAATCGCTTTACTCCTCTTTTTATACCGACCTGAAGGTATCGCCCCTGCAGGGGAAGGTAATGCAGGTCAGTCCCGTCCAGCTGGAAAAGCTCAGGGCGATCCGGGGCATTAAGAATTTTGCGAAGGTGATCGAGGAAAAGGCCCTGGTTCAGAATATGAATACCGATAACCAATCGGTGGTTTACCTGAAAGGAGTGGATGACCAATACCGTTATGTAACCGGTGTTGCCGATGCGCTGATCAGCGGGGATTACGATCTCGGTGAAGGCGATTCGCCAAAGCTCATTCTCGGGGCCGGCGTGGAATATAACCTGGGCATACAGGCCGACCGGAATCTTTATACACTCAAGATCTATCTTCCCCGCAAAAGCAACACAGAGCAGATCGATGTGGTGGAAGATATCAGCAACGACACCATTCATACCGCCGCTTCCTTCCTGATCCAGCAGGATTTTGATAATAAGTATGGCATCACCAATATTGATTTTGTAAGAAGGGCGCTGAAATGGGGCCCGGATGACCTGAGCGGCATCGAAATAGCAGTTACCGATCCTTCCGAAACAGATGCCATCAAGAAAAA
>CAMLEM010000419.1 GCA_946479005.1 uncultured Chitinophagaceae bacterium
GTTATCCACAAGCCATTCTGTCGGCAACGAATTTTAAACCGGAGGGAAAAGGAGGTTTCTGGGGAAAAGCTTGCCCAGGGTTACCTGCCATACGGGTGAAAGACCTGCTTAGAAAAATCTGGTCTTAGTTTTGAATTATTACCATTACAAACTTCTTAGTTATGGCAGTGGAAGGAAATCTTCAATTTATTCGCGAGAAGATATATGAGATCAAGAGCGCGGTGATGTACAGTATGAGTGAGGGGGTGGTGAAGCTACCCAACAGCATTGTTTCCGTGGTCAAGGTGGACGATGAGGGACAGATCTGGTTCGTTTGTGCACCGCCGATGCGCAGGCTGGAGGCTTCGGAATGTGTTTTTCCGGCCCGGCTTCATTTCTACCGCAAGGGTAAGCCCTTTCACGTGGAGGTGAGCGGTGCGGCAACGATCATAAACCAGGATTTTTCAGAAAATGACGCAGCTGATAAGCCACTCCTCATTAAAATGAGTATGACCAACGTGGAATACAATGCGGTGGCGGAAAGAAAACCCAAAAGTAAAATGGAGATCCTCTTCACCGACACCTATAAATGGCTGCTCAGAACGATCGCGGTCCCGAGACAGGAGCGATCTGTTCTATCGAAACTTTCTTAACATCCCTAAAGATTAAAAACCCGTTTATGGACAATACCTTACAAAAGATCCTTCGGAAGGTGGAATCCGTCCAGGTAGGATTACTCCGGGCTGAGAATAAGAATGAAAAGATCCTTTTACAGGCCCGGGCCGGTTCCAACCAGGACCTCCTGAATTGCGTGGTCCATAAGCAGGAAGAGGATACGCTTAGTTATGATTTCCGCCAGGTGAATCTGATACAGAAGGACAAGCAGGATTATTTGTATATCACCTGCCGGGTAAAGGAACAGACCCAGAACAACAAAGCGGTGGTAATGTCGATGGAAGTATTGAAAGCTTGCTGGTTCACCCGTAGAAGCAAGGGCAGTGTTTCCTGGCTTCAGCAAAAATATTCCTACGAAAAAGCGTCATAAGACGTTGAAAATCTATACCTGGATGAATCAATGTGGAGCTTGCTCCAAATTTTTGTGTATATTATTCATCACAATCCACACGTTTTCTAAACAGGGCATTTTGATTTTGCGGGCGGGTGGAAAGTTGATTTCGCGGGGCTCGCCTGGAATGCAGGCGGGGAAAGCGTTTGGGACCATACTGAATGCAGGTGGGTAAAAAAATCAATCACCCATTCACCGAAGTGTGGCGATTCAGCAACTCCGGCACGATTTGGGGTTAGAACTAGGGTCTCCGTAATTTAATTTTAACTTCATAAAATAAGTGATATGAGCAAAAGGGTCCTCATTATTGATGACGATATGGATATGTGCATATTGTTAGGCAAGCTCCTTTCCCGTAACGGTTTTGAAACCGATGCAGCCTACACAGGTGCCAAGGGCATCGCCAAATTCCAGGAAAAGAAATTCGATGCCGTTATTTGCGACTACCGGCTGGGTGATATGGAAGGAAGGAATGTGCTGGTAGAACTGAAGAAGATGGACCCCGCGGTAGTGGTTTTGATCATAACGGGCTACTCGGATATAAAAACGGCCGTTGAGTTGATCAAGCTGGGAGCTTTCGATTATATCACAAAACCCCTGATACCTGATGAGGTTTTAGGGATCCTGAATAAGGCGTTCCAGGAACCCAAGGGCGAGCGGGATGCCGCGGCCCAGAGAAAGGCGGCCGTCAGCTCATCCCAGTCGGGCAAATTCAATAACGAGGAATTTTTAGTGGGTAAGTCCGCAACAGCCCGCGCATTATATAACCAGATCGACATCGTTGCTCCTACAAACTATAGCATTATCCTTTATGGTGAAAGCGGAACAGGTAAAGAGGTGGTGGCCAAGACCATTCATAACCTAAGCGACCGGCGCGACAAGCCCTTTGTGGCAATGGATTGTGGAACGCTTTCCAAAGAGCTGGCCGGAAGTGAAATGTTCGGTCACGTGAAAGGGGCCTTTACCGGTGCACTCCAGGACAAAGAGGGACATTTTGAGCTGGCAGACGGCGGAACCCTGTTCCTTGATGAGGTGGGGAACCTTTCGCTGGAGGTGCAGGCGACGCTTTTGCGCGTGATACAGGAGAGGAAATTCAAGCGCGTTGGTGGGAATAAGGAGATGAATGTGGATGTCAGGATCATCGTGGCTTCCAATGAAAGCCTCCAGGACGGATACCGTAAGGGAAAGTTCAGGGAGGACCTTTATCACCGCTTCAATGAGTTCTCGATCAATCTCCCCCCGCTTCGTACGAGGAAGGAAGACATCATTCCTTTTGCAGAATTCTTCCTGGCTAAAACGAATGATGAACTGCAAAAAGAGGTACCCGGCTTCGAGGAAGATGTTTTGCAGAAATTCCTCCAATATTCCTGGCCAGGCAACCTGCGGGAGTTCCGCAACGTAATTCGCCGAGCAGTTCTGCTCACGCCCCCGGGAAAGAAGATCAATGTAACAACACTGCCCTGGGAGATCACCACGGATACTTCTATTTCGTTCCAGGACCAGCTCAGCGCTCCGGGCACCCCGAAACCGGAAAAAGAACTGGATCTTAAGAACG
>CAMLEM010000420.1 GCA_946479005.1 uncultured Chitinophagaceae bacterium
AAATCCATCGAACGCTCGGCAGAGCGCGTCAGTTCTTTGCTGGCTGCAAGAAATGATGAAGACCCCATCGCGTTTGCGATCAGGAAAAGGATCGTCCCTGAATATTTTACCGGTGTGAAAAAAATTTTGCGGTCATTGCCAAAGGGAGAGGCCAGCCAGGTGGATCGTAAAAACGGATCGCCTGTTGCCGGGGGAACGGATCTCTACGTACAAAAGCCTGAAGAAATGATCCACACGGCTTCTTTTTTTGTGTACGACCAGGATTCACTGAAAACCATTTCGCGGGTGGGCAATGATCTACGGATCGGGGCATCCGTTACTGTGACGGACCTCTGTGAATCGAAGGACATCAATGATATTTTTCCTGCCTTCCACAACTATTCAAAGCTCATTTCATCAACACCCATACGGAATATGGCCACCGTTGCAGGAAATCTTGTCAATGCTTCTCCCATCGGCGATCTGACCATTTTCCTTTTGGCTTTGGATGCCACCCTCGAATTAAAAGATACTGTTAGCGGTGAAAACAGGAAGATCCTTTTGAAGGATTTTTACCAGGGTTATAAGAAGCTGGATAAAAAGCCCGGGGAAATCGTCGAGTTCATATCATTTGAGATACCCGGCGCTGCCGATCATTTCCATTTTGAGAAGGTCAGCAAGAGAATGCATCTTGACATTGCCAGTGTGAATACCGCGATCTGCCTGCGTATGGATGGCAACCTTATCCGCAAAGCTTCGATATCTGGAGGGGGCGTGGCACCCGTTCCAAAATATCTTTCTGAGACCTCCGCATTCCTCGGGGGAAAAGAGCTGACAGAAACGCTGGTAAATGAGGTAACCACACTGGCGTGCGCAGAGATCTCACCGATCAGTGACGCCCGTGGTTCGAAAGAATACAAATCCCTGCTGCTTCGCCAATTGATCAAAGCACATTTTTATCATTTCCTCGATAAAATCAAAACGCTCGCTTGATAAACATAGATTCACATACCCATCTACGCGGGGAATCCATTTACCTCGACGATATCCCCCTGGTGCAGGGGACGCTGTTTGCAGCGGTGTTTGATTCTCCCCTGGCACACGGCAGGATCAGGCGCCTGGACCTGGATGAAGCGAAAAGATCTCCGGGAGTGGTCAGGATCTTCACAGCGGAAGATATTCCCGGGCAGAACCAGATCGGAGGAATCATACCCGACGAGGAACTTCTTGCAACTTCACAAGTCCATTTCTGTGGAATGCCCGTCGCTCTTGTCGTGGCAGTTTCGGAAGAAGAGGCGCGCGCAGCTCTTTCGAAGATAAAGATCGATATAGAACCGCTGGAGGTGATTACCGACCCGAGGATCGCCAAAGAAAAAGGCAACCTGTCACTTCCCCCAAGGACCTTTCGTCTCGGCGATCCGGGCAAGACCTGGAAGCAATGCGACTACATTTTTGAAGGAAGGGCGGATACCAACGGGCAGGAACATCTTTACATTGAAACGCAGGGCGCTTATTCGGTACCGTTAGAGCGGGGAGCGATCCGTGTTTATTCCTCTACGCAGGGTCCCACGGCAGTACAGCGAACCCTGGCCGTGGTACTGGGGATGGCGATGCACGAAGTGGAAGTGGAAACTACCCGTCTGGGGGGTGGTTTCGGGGGTAAGGAAGACCAGGCAACGGCCTGGGCCATCCTGTGTGCCCTGGCCACTTATCATCTCGGGAGGCCTGTGAAGCTCGCATTGCACCGGATGGATGATATGAGAATGACCGGAAAAAGAAATCCCTATTCATCTGATTACCGGATCGGTTTAAGCAAGGATCTCAGGATCCTCGCCTACGAGGTGGAGTTTTATCAGAACTCGGGTGCGGCCGCAGATCTTTCGCCGGCCGTAATGGAGCGCACTCTTTTTCACTGTACGAATTCCTATTACATCCCGAATGTAAAAGCGACCGCGTATTGCTGTCGCACCAACCTTCCGCCCAATACAGCGTTCAGGGGATTTGGCGGCCCCCAGGGAATGTTCGTCATTGAATCGGCGATTGACCACGCGGCGAGGCAGTTGGAAGTTCCCGCCTCCGTGATCCAGGAAAAGAACCTGATCCGCGACGGTGAAGAATTTCCATTTGGTCAAAAAGCGGAAAGCGAAGCGATCCCCTGCTGGTCGCAGGCGTTTAAAGAATATGATCCTGGCAGGTTGCGTAAGGAAGTTGAGATCTTTAATATTGAAAATAACTGGTACAAAAAAGGCCTGGCGATGATGCCTGTCTGCTTTGGGATCTCCTTTACTAAAACCAGGATGAACCAGGGCCGGGCACTGGTTCACGTTTACACCGATGGGAGCGTTGGCGTGAGCACCGGTGCGGTTGAAATGGGCCAGGGGGTGAACACAAAGATCCTGCAGGTTGCAGCCAACGTCTTCAATATCGATCCTGCCCGCGTGAAGATCCATTCCACAAACACTTACCGTATTGCCAATACTTCACCCACGGCAGCCAGCGCGGCAGCCGATCTTAATGGAAGGGCCACTGAACTCGCCTGCCGGGCCATCCTGGAAAGGATGTGTAATGTGGCCGCTGAAGAACTTCAGAGTTCCCCCGATAAAATAGAGATCCGGGA
>CAMLEM010000421.1 GCA_946479005.1 uncultured Chitinophagaceae bacterium
GTGCGCTGTAAATGAGCCGCGTTTCATCGATGGTGCCAAGGCTCCCGTTTCCGCCGATCTCCTCCATCCGAAGGTTGATGAACGCGATGACCTGGGATTTTCCTTCACTGACGGCAAGGCGTACATCCCCGGTCACTTTCGGACCGTGTCCCCAAAAATCCCTGTCACCACCTGTCCAGCGCGGAAAAATGCGCGGGGGGTTAACGGGAGCTACCAATGTTCTTTGTGCCTGGGAACCCAGGCTCAGAAAGATGAATGCGAGGAATACTGTCTGCTTTTTCATTGTTTGGGTTTGAGTTTGAAGGCCAATGAGAGCCGCTTCGGCACCCCCGTAGTCAGGTTAAGGGTTGCCATTGCCAAAATAGAATATTTTTTTGAAGATGATGTTTGTTGTGATTAAATGGAGCGCAAACCCCGCGCTTTCTTCGGGCTCACGGGTGAGCCCAAAAAAAAGCCCCCGATTGGGGGCACATTAGTCCAGGAAAAAAATCGGAAAAGGTCAAATGCTTAATGGTTTCTGATCCTGGATCAAATTAAAAACATTCTTTTCCGATCTCCTTAATGGGTTTAGTGAATGGTAATTCCCGGTAAGGGAATGGCTAAGCCACCATCGCAAGGTCTTTCCGCTCCGCTGTATCGTCTCTTTCTTCGCTTTCGCTGTTATTGCCATTTATATCTGTTGAAACCTTCGTAAACGGAAGAAGGTCGAAGACCAGTTTTCCAAACAGGGTGGCCAGCGACAACCCGGCCCACATTACTATTGCCACTATTAATGATATTGATAATACTGTTTCCATACACACTGTACAGAGAAAAATCGTGCCGATTGTAAAATCAGGTCCATCTTTCTCTGGAACAATGCGTTTAATGATTAAGAAATTGTCCTATGTCAATTCCCCACTCGTAATTATCCGTGGGAAACAGGTAACACGTGGGCACAGGGTTTCAGCGAACCTTCAGTTGTTGAAGTACATCCTCCTTTTTGCGGCGGGAAACTTCAACACGGGTGCCGTCTTTCAGGAGCACGAACTCATTGTCGTTCGTGATCCGGCTGATGAAACGCGGGTTAACGAGGTGCGATTTATGCGTGCGGATAAACCCAAATTCATCGAGCATTTCCTCAAAATGCTTGAGCGTTTTACTCGCGACAAAAGGGGCGCGGTTGGTAAGATAGATTCGGGTATAGCTGCTGTCGGCTTCCAGCCGGAGGATCTCGTCTACGCCAAAAAAATGTACCCCGTCAGAAGAGGTCACCGCGATCCGGAAATCCTTCACCTGCTTCTTCTCTATGTTCCCGACAAGATTACTGTATAGCTCCTTTTTGGCCGACTCAGAAACCTGCTTGTCGATATGCCGTTTAACAGAGGCTTTTAATTCTTCCGGGTCCACAGGTTTCAACAGGTAATCCAGGGCACTGAACCGGATGGCCTGTATGGCATACTGGTTATAAGCGGTGGTAAAAATGACATCAAACTTCGGGTCGGTCACCGAGGCCAGGAAATCAAAGCCGTTCCGGTGTGGCATTTCCACATCGAGGAAAATAATATCGGGTTGGAAGATCCCCAGCAGGGCCAGGCCTTCATCTACCGACCCCGCCTGCCGGAGCTCGGTAATCTCGGGAATAAAACTCCTGACATAATGCTCCAGTATGCTCCGGGCTTTCTGTTCGTCGTCTATGATCAGCGCTTTCACCATATATTATTAGTTTCCAAGAAAAGTTGACAGTTGAATGATCACTGAGGTTCCGGCCGGCTCTCCTACCTTGTCGATCTTGTCCACCCTCGCGAGGTTGGCACGGTATCCCTGCTTCTTCAATAAATTCACCCTGTCCGTGGTGATCGATATCCCTTTTGATTCGTGACGGTTCCTGTTCTGCCCCGCCTTTACTTCAGAAGACCGTTTTCTCCCGATCCCGTTGTCGTCGATGATGCATTCGAATAACTCCTCGTTCACTTTCCTGAACGATATTTTCAGCACACGTGTACCCTGTTTGTGCATCAACCCGTGCCAGAGGGCATTCTCCACGAAAGGCTGCAGGAGCATCGAAGGAATCATTATCTCCTCCACCTCGAGCTGTTCGTCGATCTCTATTCCATAGGAAAAGCTTTGCTCAAACCTCATCAACTCCAGGTCCAGGTAAAGCCTCAGCACTTCCATTTCCTCTTCCAGCGTTACCAGCTGCCTGCCGGAGTTATTCAGTACCATCCTGAACAATTTGGCGAACTTGTTCAGGTAATCGCTCGCCTCACCATATTTCCGGGTCACGATGCACTCCTGGATGCTGTTCAGGCAGTTGAAAACAAAATGCGGGTTCATCTGCGCCCGGAGCGCCATCAACTGGCTTTCCGCGAGCTGCTTGTTTATTTCCAGCAGCTTGATCTCGTTCTCCCTGGCATAGGCCTGTGCCTGCGCTTCAGCGATCTTATTGGCACTGATCGAGGCAATGGTGGTCATCGCTTTCAGGTGATCACCGTGAAAAAAATTCTTTTTTGAATGTTCGGAGTCGATCACGCCGATAACCTTATTGTCGTGTAAAATGGGCACGGAGATCTCTGAATATCTTCTCACATCATCCACAATATACCGG
>CAMLEM010000422.1 GCA_946479005.1 uncultured Chitinophagaceae bacterium
AAATAATTCTTTTGCCAGGGCAACCGGGTCGTAGGTTTTTCCCGTGATCTGGCGGAGTGAGACCGGGTTTCTGAGTACGGGTGAAAAAATATCCTGGTTGATGTTCACCCCGATCCCCACGATGGCCCATTCCCAACTGGCGGATCCACCATTCCCCCTGATAATATTTTCGATGAGGATGCCACCTGCCTTTCTGTCCTGCCAATAAAGATCATTTGGCCATTTTATACTGGTATACCCATTTGTTTTTTCATTAAAAAAATGATGCACTGTGACGGCTGTCACGGCATTGAGACCCAACTGTTCCCCGACCATCCCGGCAGGGGGTTTTGCCAGGATGCTCATAATGATATTGGCGCTTTTTCCCGTCAGCCAGTTGTTTCCCCGCTGCCCTTTCCCCGCCCATTGTTCGTGGGCGAACAGGGCTGTCCTGTCCTTTGCCAAACCTTCATCAACCAGGCTTCGGGCATAGTTGTTGGTGCTATCAACAGATTGTAGTTCAATAAATGGCATAGCCTTATCTCCCTCCCGGGGGGTTGGTAATTAATCGCTATTTTTGACAAAGTAAACTGTTTCTGTCCCCCGTAAACTTTACATTAAAAGATAATAACTATTTGGAACAATTGGCAGCACTGACCACCCGCAAAAAGAAAACGGCGACCCGGTTAACGAAGAGCTCAAAGATCATCAAAACCATAATTTCGGCTATCCAGGAAAAGAAAGGCGAGCATATCATTTCAATGGATCTAAGAAAGATAAATGAGGCCGTGGCCGATTTTTTCATCATTTGTGAGGCCGGAAATCCCAACCAGATACGGGCGATTGCAGATAATGTACAGGACAAGGTCAGGGCCGCCTGCAATGAGAGCCCTTATCACCACGAGGGGTACTCGAAACTACAGTGGGTGCTCATTGATTATGTGAACGTGGTGGTACACATTATGCACCCCGAGAGCAGGAAATTCTATAAACTGGAGGAAATGTGGAGTGATGCCGTGCATTCTGAACATAATTCTTAATGTTAAAAATGGAGGCCGGATCAACTTTTCGTGAGAAATATCATTAAATAGCAGAGACTGAAATTATGCCACAAGAAAATAACAGACCTGAAAATAAACAACCCCGATTCGGAGGACGTCCCGAGGACCCCTCTCCGAAAAAGGGACCGCGGTTCAGTATTTACTGGATCTACGCGATCATCTTCATCCTGCTGATCGGTTTCCAGATTTTCGGAGGAGCCCTTTCCGGCAATACGGCCAAAACCAATGCCCTCGCCTTCAAAGCGATGGTAGGCAAGGGAGAAGTGGAGCGTTACACCATCATTGATAATAAGAAAGTAGTTCGCGTATTCCTCACGCCTCAGGCCGTTGAAACTTACCGGGATAAGCTTAAAAAAGGCATCTCCGGAAAGATCAATGAAGAAGGCCCGCATATGTCGTTCAAGATCACCACGGGTGAGGCCTTTCAAAAGGAGATGGACGAGTACTATAAGGTGAACCCGGCCGTTCGTGAGGTTCCCGAAGAAGTGGACAATGAACGCGACTGGTTTGGCGGGGCGCTTCAATTCCTCCTGCCGATCCTGATCTTCATTGGTCTCTGGATCCTGCTGATGCGCAAGATGAGCGGAGGTGCAGGTGGCGGCGGCGGTCCCGGCGGGATCTTCAACATCGGAAAATCAAAAGCTACATTATTTGATAAGGGTACCAAGGTCAATATCACTTTTGCTGACGTGGCCGGTCTCGACGAGGCCAAGGTGGAAGTGATGGAGATCGTTGACTTCTTAAAGAATCCAAAGAAATATACCAATCTCGGTGGGAAGATCCCGAAAGGAGCTTTGCTGGTCGGTCCCCCGGGAACGGGTAAGACCCTTCTTGCCAAAGCCGTGGCCGGTGAAGCACAGGTACCTTTCTTCAGCCTGAGCGGATCCGATTTCGTAGAAATGTTCGTGGGCGTAGGTGCCAGTCGGGTGCGTGACCTTTTCAAACAGGCCCGTGAGAAAGCACCCTGTATCATCTTCATCGATGAGATCGATGCAATCGGCCGCGCGAGAGGAAAGAACGTGATGATGAGCAATGATGAAAGGGAAAGCACCCTCAACCAGCTCCTGGTGGAGATGGATGGATTTGGAACCGACGTGGGTATCATTGTTCTTGCAGCCACTAACCGTCCTGATGTACTTGATTCAGCGCTGCTGAGGCCGGGGCGTTTCGACAGGCAGATCTCTATCGATAAGCCGGACCTTGTGGGCCGCGAAGCGATCTTCAAAGTGCATCTGAAGCCCATTAAAATTTCCAAAACGCTGGATATTCATAAGCTTGCTGAGCAAACCCCCGGTTTTGCCGGCGCGGATATCGCGAATGTTTGTAACGAAGCCGCCCTCATTGCGGCCCGGAAGAACAAGGAGGCCGTGGATATGTCGGATTTCCAGGATGCGGTGGACCGGGTGATCGGTGGCCTGGAAAAATGAGTCAATGACCCTGGTCAACCGTTCTTTGTAGACTGGTCTGGACCCTTCGTTTGCCTGGAACTTCCTTTGCAGGGTCTTCATAGTCGGCCGCGAGACCAGTGCGCTGGCTTTTATGGG
>CAMLEM010000423.1 GCA_946479005.1 uncultured Chitinophagaceae bacterium
CTTCATACAGTTCCTGCACGGCATCATAGCTGATCCCCCTTCCGTTTCTTGAACCGTTGGGGATGAGCTCGAATCTTTTCCTGGCTTCATTGAAGGATCCCAGGAGGCCCAATCCTCCCATCCACACCGTGCTATCAGACATTTCAAAAAATCCGGTGACTTCATAATATGATTTCAGTGCATCGAGGTAGGAATCTTTCAAAACTTCGAACTGGTTGGTCCTGGTGTTATAAGCGGAAACCGTAGGTAAACCGCTCACCCAGGTGTCGAACCAGAGCCGGTGCTTACTGTCGAAAAAATAATGACCTGTCAGTCCAAAATCTTTCATTGCGTTAACCGCCGGCTCATTTTCCCTGTTGAATGAACCATAGCTGAGCCTGTCCGTGGCCCGGTTGTAAATGGCCAGCCCCTGGGAGGTGCTGATCCAGTATTTTTTGGTCCCGGGCTGGTGTACCAAATCATTCACCTTCATACTGTCAGTAAGGGAAATGAAATTGTATTCCGTGGAGAACTCGTTGCGTTCCTCGTTCCAGGTCAGAAAGGTTTCTCCCCGCAGCAACAGGAAGATATTGCCATCCTCGTCCATTTTTAATTCCTTGTGAGCATAGAGCATCGTGGGCGAGGAAACGGCCACCTTTGCCGGACGGAAACGGAATGTGTGTGTATCAAAAATGCCCACCACTCCGCTGGAAAGCAGGACCCAGAGATTATTTTTTTTGTCGATCCTAACGCGCCACACAGGGTTTGAAGGCAATGACTGGGGATCATCATTCTTATGGCGATAGATACGGTATCTGGAGCCATCAAAACGCTGCAGCCCTTCCGTTGTGGCCGTCCAGATATACCCTTCCTGGTCCTGCACCACGGAGTTCACCTGGTTGGAGACTGAACCGTTGGTGGTGTTGTAATATGAAAAGGAGTATTGCTTCGCCCCCTGGCCCCATACGGAAACCGCGGTCAAAAAAAAGGTGAAAAATAAGAGGTGGATCTTCACAATGCAGTTAATGCCTCAAATTTAATCATTGGCTCACATTCTAACCAATGCGTTCTCCACGATGGCGAAGGTGGTTTCATCGTATTGTGGGTTTACCATAAATGTGCCGGTGAAATGGCTGAAAGCGGGCAGCACACAATGGTCCTTGGCAAAATAGAAGCAGGGAAAGGTTAGGTATTGTTTTCCTTTTCCTTTTACGCTGATGCCCGGGTGCACGTGACCGGTGAATGAATAAAGACCCTGCTCTTCCACTGATGCTTGTTTTCTTAACTGGGGATCGTGGAGGAACAGGAAGGGTTCCACAGACAGCTTTTGATCGTGAACCGTGATGCCTGCTTCCTTATACCAGTTCTCATCCAGGATATCGTGATTCCCGCGGATGAGATCTATTTCAAGCGTGGGAAAATCCTTTCTCCAGCGAAGAAAAAGCTCGAGCTCCCTGTTCATCTTGCTGTGGGTCATATCGCCAACCACGAAAAGCCGGTCTGCCTTGAATAGATAAAGCTGGGCGATCAGCCGCTGGAGGTCCGCCTTGTATAAATTTTGCGGAACGGCGATCCCTTCCTTTCGAAAATGCCCGGTCTTACCGAAATGAAGGTCGGAAACGATGAGCGTATTCTTTTCTTCCCATTAAAGGCATCGTTCGGGAGATACCCAGAAAGTGTTTCCGTGGATGATATGAGGAACGGGATTGCGCATAGGGACTAGGGCCGCAAAGATAAGAACCTGACAAGCCTCAAACTGTCGGGTGCATAAAAATTGGGAAAGCTTAAGTACCTCACATAATCTTTTCCTTTCAACTGAATATCATCGGCAATGTAATAGCCGCTGGTGTCGATATCCTTTTTGTACCTGAGGACTTCCCCTCTCATCGTGGAAATATGGAAACTCATTCCATCGAAATTTCCAATATCAGAGCCTTTTAAGATATGAAGAGGATGATCTTTTGAGATGGCGGCAATTTTTTCAGCCCTTTCCCTGTAAACGGTATGTTTCTTTGCCCGCTCCGGCATTACCAGCCAACCGAACCCGATCCGAAATACCAGTACCGCCAGGATGAGCACGAACAGGTGGAGATCTTTATGCTTCAGGGCCATCCAGAGGAGGTAAGCAAATAAAATGGCCAGGAGGATCACATGTTTCAGGGAGGAAACCCCGATCAGCCCGGTGAAGGGAACTGCCAGCACGCCCAGGAGTAGCAGGCTGCAGAGGGCAACGGTGAACTGGTAAATAAATTTATGTTGCCAGGAATATGCGGAAAGCTGTTCAAAGTAGAAGTAAAAGAAAATGCTGAACAGCAGCGGCAGGAACATAAAGAGATAACGCGGGTACACTTCAGGAGAAAGCCAGTAAATGGGAAAATTTACAAGGAAGACCAGCGCCGAATAAAATATGAATTTATTCTGCCTGATCTTTTTCCCGAACCGTCGGGTGAATAAGGCGATCACGAAAATTGTCCAGGGTGCATAATGGTAGATCATCTCCGGTGGAAATGTGAAGAGATGCCTGATATTCCTGAGGATGCCGAAATGGCCGGGAGTTCTCTTGGAGCTTTCGTTGAGAAGATTGGAGAAAACTTCAGCGGGGG
>CAMLEM010000424.1 GCA_946479005.1 uncultured Chitinophagaceae bacterium
AATACGAATACGCTGGCACCCGGATCTTATACGATCACGATAACCGGTACGGCAACGGGTACTACCCCGAGAACCCGTGATATCGTGTTCACGATCAATTCCGGTGCGCCGACGATCAATACACATCCGACCAGCCAGGCGATCTGTGCCGGATCCAATACCAGCTTCAGCGTGACGGCTTCGTCAGCTACCAGCTACCAGTGGCAGGTTAGTACCAATGGTGGAAGCAGCTTCACAGACGTTGCCAATGGCGGCGTTTATGGTGGTGCAACTACCAGCACGCTCTCCCTGACCAACGTTCCTGCAGGCTATAACAATTACCAGTACCGCGCTATTGCCATCTCCGGTTGTGGAACGGCTACTTCCAATGCAGCAACCCTGACAGTGAATTCCGTGACCATCACATCACATCCCACTGTGCAGGCTGTTTGCTCAGGAAGCACTGTTTCCTTCAGCGTGGCAAGCACAGCTACTCAAACCCAGGCATACCAGTGGGAGGTGAGCTCTGACGGCATCACCTGGAATACCGTGCTGAATGGAACGCTGCCCAATGGAACTGTAGTTTCAGGAGCGAACACCACAACACTTACCCTGACCAATTCTTCTGTATTGATGAATGGACTCCGGTTCCGTGCACGGGTGTCTATCCCCGGTTGCGCGTCCCCGGCGTTCTCCAATGATGCTTTACTGAACGTGGTGACCCTGCCCACGGTAGGACTCGCCGCTTCGCAAACCAGCCTGCTTCCCGGTCAGCAGTCGGTCCTGACAGCTACACCAAGCAGCCCGGCACCCGGTGGTACCATTACCGTTCAGTGGACGTACAATGGCCAGCCCATCACGGTTGCCGGAAATACGCTGACAGCAACAGTGGAAGAGCTGGGTGATTACCAGGTGCTGATCCAGCAGTCGTTCACTGCACCTGTAACGCTGACCTGTTCCAACCAGTCACAGGTTGTTACATTAAGCGCCACAGCAAGCAACAGGTTGTTCATTTTCCCAACTCCGAACGATGGAACCTTTACTGTTTCTTATTTCAACAATGGCGGTACCTCCACCACGCGCAGGATCGTGATCTTCGATTCCAAGGGCAGCCAGGTGTACGATCGCAAGTTCAATATCGTGGGGCCCTACAGCCTGCTGGATATCGATCTTCGTTCAAGAGGAAGTGGCATCTACTACGTGGTAGTGGGTGATGCGAACGGAAATAAGCTTGCAGAGGGTAAAGTGCACGTGAGATAATCTGAATATGCTTCTCCATGATAAAGCCCCCGGTGTACGGGGGCTTTTTTAATGGGATCCGGAAACGGAAATTGGGATTTTCGATATGGGACAGATTTTCTGTTCCCCGGCCATACAATTAATGGATTCGTAAAACGTTTAAAACCCGGATGAGATCGCTTTTCATAACCACCCTGATCTTCTTCTTCACCCTGCCGCTGCGGGCTCAATCGGATACCCTCGATATTCTTTTTGATTTCGACAGTTTCGAACTCAAACCCGGTGAAAAGGAGCTGATCGACCAAATACTTAAGCCATCTCCGGATTTCACCGGGGGAGTTGAGCTCAGGGGGCATTGCGACAGCAGGGGTTCCGACGCCTACAATATCAGGCTTTCACTCAACCGGGTACAATCCGTACGACGGTATCTATTATCAAAAGGACTCCAGGAAAACAAGATCCTCGAAACGATAGGTTACGGGGAGCGGATCCCGATGGCCGACAATCTCACCGAAGAAGGCAGGGCCCTGAACCGGCGTGTGGAAGTGATCTTTACCGCCGGCAAACCAGAGGATCCTGTACCCCTCAAAGAAAAACTTTCGGACCCCAAATTAACCGTGGGCACAACCATCGCCTTACGCAATTTGAATTTTGTGGGCGGGAGAAGCCTGCTGCTGGATGAATCCGTGCCTATCCTCCACGAACTGCTGGAAGCAATGCAGAAACACCCGACCCTCGTGATCCAGATCGAAGGGCATATCTGCTGCCATCCCGACGCAGGAGATGGATTTGACCTGGCTACGGGTTTGGAAAACCTTTCGGAAGCAAGGGCCCGCGCAGTAAGGAATTTTCTTGTTGAGAACGGGATCGCCTCTGCACGGCTTAGTTATCGCGGGTTCGGCCATTCCCGGCCCCTGCATCCTTACCCGGAGCAGTCTGAGGAAGTGAGAACTGCGAACAGGAGGGTGGAGATCAGGATCATCAGGAAGTAGAAACGCCCTTTGTGGTCTTATTGTATTTATCGGTTCTCTCATCTTCACTTGCCAGTCTCTCTGAAATTCCGGACCTTTGCACCCTCAAAAAAAAGCGAATGATAGCAGTCCGTGATTTGAAGCTGGCTTATGGCAAGAGGGTATTATTTGAAGAAGTGAACCTGAATTTCACCAAGGGAAACTGTTATGGCGTCATTGGCGCCAACGGCGCGGGCAAAAGTACCTTCCTGAAGATCCTGGCGGGAGAGATTGAGCCGAATAAAGGGAGTGTTGAGATCACCCCGGGAGAAAGGATGGCAGTGCTGAAACAGAATCAGTTCCAGTTTGATAACGAAACGGTGATCAATACGGTGATGATG
>CAMLEM010000425.1 GCA_946479005.1 uncultured Chitinophagaceae bacterium
CCATCGTTGCCCGGTCGATACAGGTATTGGCCCCGATCTCCACGTCATCTTCGATCACCACGTTTCCGATCTGGGGAACCTTTTGATAACTGCCGTCTGAAAGGGGGGCGAAGCCAAATCCATCGGCTCCAATGATACAACCGCCGTGGATCACTACGCGTTCTCCCACGCGGCAATGATCATAAAGTTTTACTCCGGGAAAAAGTTTGGAATTTTTTCCCACCGACGCGCCATCACCCACATAACAGTGAGGATAGATCCGGGCATTATCGCCGATCACCGCGTTCTCGCCGATGTATGCGAAAGCGCCGATGAAAACGTCCTTCCCGATTTTCGCCGTTTCCGCGATATAGGAAGGCTGCTGAATGCCCCTGAGCTGCTGGCTTACCATTTCCTGGTACTTGCCAAGCAGGGCGGCGAACGATGAATAGGCGTCGGCCACCCGGATCAAAGTGGGTTTGATTTTCTCTCTTAATACAAATGAATCATTGATGATCACAACGGAGGCACCCGTTGTATATAGGTGGTCTTCGTATTTGGGGTTGGCGAGAAAGCTCAGCTGCCCGGGCCCTGCTTCTTCAATTTTACCGAAAGAATTCACGGCCGCCTTCGCGTCGCCATCGATCTTTCCCCCGATCATCGCCGAGATCTGTTCAGCCGTAAACGTCATATTAATCTAAATAACAAATGTAATGTTTTTTGACAGCGGCATTCAGGTGCTGGTGAATGAGGGCATTGTCCACTTCAGAGATATCCCGCACCGTTCCATCCTTGAAAAGAATGTTGATCCTTTCTTCGGCGGGGTCGTAGGTGGTGTTCACCGCCTCACCCGTGAATACGAAATAATCCAGGAGCTCATCTTCGAGGCCCAGCTTCCTTTTCGCGATCTTCCGCCTTTCTTCTATCAACCCTTCGTCAAACTCCGTGGCCTGTAATCTCACTTTCAGCAATTTTCTTTCCACCAGTGACCGGGAGAGGTGCGAAAGCACCTTGTCGGGATGTTTCGACCAGTTCTTGATCGTAGCCATAATATCGTGATCATCGATGCGGCAGAAGATGGAAAGGTCTTTCAATGCATCCGGCCTGTCGCCGTTCTCCAGGAAAAAGTCAAGCTCTTCGCAAACGGAAGAAACCCTGGTGCCAGCTGCCAGCAACTCTCTTACCCGGTGAAAGATCTTCACCAGCATCATCTCCGCGCTGAGCACGGTTTTATGCAAATAAACCTGCCAGTACATCAGCCGCCGCGAAACCAGGAATTTCTCAATGGAATAAATCGCTTTTTCTTCCACCATCAGCTCCCCGTCTTTCACCGTGAGCATTTTCAGGATGCGGTCGTAACCGATCACCCCTTCGGAAACACCGGTGAAAAAACTGTCGCGGTTCAGGTAATCCATCCGGTCGACATCCAGCTGGCCCGATACCAGTTGAGAAAGGAATTTCTTAGGATGTTTCTGTGTGAAGATCTCCAGGGCCGTATTTAACCTTCCTCCCAGTTCCTCGTTCAGTTTTTGAATGATAGAAACCGAGATCTCTTCGTGGTGAACATTGGTGATCAGTTCCTGTTCCAGGGCGTGTGAATAAGGGCCGTGACCGATATCGTGTAAAAGAATGGCGATGCGGGCGCCGAGTTCTTCTTCCGCAGTTATGTCCACGCCCTTTCTTTTCAGTTCCGAAAGCGCGGTGCACATCAGGTGGTAAGCGCCGAGGGAGTGATGAAGCCTTGAATGCACGGCCCCGGGATAAACCAGGTGCGCGAATGCCATCTGGTGAATGTTGCGGAGACGCTGATACCAGGGATGCGCGATCAGTTCCAATACGAGCGGGTCATCAATGGTGATGAATCCGTAAACAGGGTCATTGATGATCTTCCTCGACAGGGGCATTATGTTGCTGTTTTGTTAAAGACAATTTCAGGCAGGCGGCAAAAATACTAACTCGAGAGGGATAAACTAATTTTAGTAGCTTGCCTCCTTCCTTCATTCAGTACAAATCAAATCCATGGCCGTAGCAAAGATTATCTGGGTTGACGATGAAATTGAAAGTTTACAGTCGCAGAAAATGTTCCTGGAAAATAAAGGGTACGAGGTGATGACCTTCACCAATGGCTTTGATGCCATTGATTATGTGAAGGAAAACCAGGTGGACGTGGTGCTGATCGATGAGAGTATGCCGGGGATCACGGGGTTGGAGACCCTGGCCAAGATCAAGGAGGCCAATTCTTCCCTGCCCGTGGTGCTGATCACAAAGAATGAAACGGAGAACCTGATGGACGAGGCCATTGGATCACAGATCAGCGACTACCTCATCAAGCCTGTGAATCCAAACCAGGTCTGGCTTTCCCTGAAAAAGATCATCGATAATAAACGACTCGTAGCGGAGAAAACGACCACCGCCTACCAGCAACAGTTCCGCAATCTTTTTATGGCGCTGAACAGCAACCCGGATTACAACGAGTGGATGGATATCTATAAGAAGCTCGTGTATTGGGAACTGGAGATGCAGAAAAGTGACAGCCCGGAAATGCAGGAAGTGCTGCAAACACAGAAGAACGAGGCCAACAC
>CAMLEM010000426.1 GCA_946479005.1 uncultured Chitinophagaceae bacterium
ATCCACGGATCTTTCCTTCCATCTTGTACTTTTCTTCCGCCATCAATTCGAATTGACGGATAAGTTGCATTAACTCATACCAGTACAAATATGTTTCCCTGGAAAATTTGGTTGCCACCCGTTGAAATTTGAGCCGCAAAAATAAGGGAATCACCCCATATTTTCGAGCCATCGGTGTCGAATGCAGAATTTTGATTTAGAGCGGGTTAAAGCAGTCCCGCAATCCTCTTAACTTGCGCAGGATGCTAAAGATCACAGGACTCTCCCTTTTGCAGTTCAAGAACTACGGGAACCGGAGTTTCCGCTTCGATTCCAGGATCACCGGGATCTGCGGGAAGAATGGCGCGGGGAAAACCAATCTCCTCGATGCCATCTATTACCTCTGTTTCACCAAAAGCTATTTTTCACGCACCGAACAGCTGAATGTGCAGCAGGGAAGCAGCGGGTTCCGCCTGGAAGGCGATTTCGAGCTGTTCCAGAAACCCGAGAAGGCCACCTGCATACTTCGTGAAAATGGAAAAAAAGAGTTCCTGGTCAACGATCAGCCCTATGCAAGATTTTCCCAGCATATAGGACGCTATCCCTGCGTGGTGATCGCACCTGATGATGCGATACTCATCACGGGCGGCAGTGAAGAACGGAGGAAGTTTCTTGATTCGGTGATCTCGCAGCTTGATGGGGATTACCTGCAACACCTGATCAGGTATACTAAGACCCTGCAGCAGCGGAACGCGCTTCTCAGGAAGCTGGCCGACTCAGGTGCCAGGGAGAGCGAACTCCTGGATGTATTCGACAGGCAGCTGATCGAACACGGAAGCCCCGTGTTTGAAAAAAGAAAGGAGTTCATCCTGGGCTTCCTGCCGGTGGTCAAAAATGAATACCAGGAGATCTCGGGGCACACTGAACCCTTATTGATCTTTTATGAAAGCCAGCTCCTGAATGCTTCTTTTGAAGAGCTGCTGGCTTCACAGCGGCATCGCGACCTGGTGCTGGTGCGAACTACCTGCGGCATCCATCGCGATGAAATCTCCTTCCGCCTGGCCGGCCAGGATTTCAGGAGCATAGCTTCCCAGGGACAGCGAAAAAGCCTGCTGTTTGCCCTGAAGCTTGCCGAGATGAAAGTGCTGAAGGAAAAAAAACATTTCGCTCCCATCCTCCTGCTGGATGATGTGTTTGAAAAGCTGGATGAGCACCGGACGAGCAACCTCCTTGAAAAAGTGTGCGTGGTGAATGAAGGCCAGGTACTGATCACCGATACGCACGCAGCGAGACTGAAGGAGCATCTCGAAAAGATCGGCGGCGAATTCGGGATCATTGAAATCTAGCTGTAGTATCTTTACAGGATGGGCGAGTTTTCAATGAAAGATGCGTTGAAGCAATTCCTCGATAAAAGCCGGATCAAAGGCGATATCCAGGCCCTGCAGATCAGTGACGTGTGGGAAGAGATCATGGGAAAGACCATTGCCCGGTATACCGACAAGCTCCAGATCATAGGCGACAAGCTCATCATCAGCACCCAGGTGGCTCCCCTTAAAAACGAACTGGTTTACCAAAAAGAAAAGATCCGGCAACGGGTGAATGAGGCACTCGGGCAGAAAGTGATCAATGAAGTGATCGTGAAGTGATCATTTTACACGCACCCGGGGATCCACTACGCCATACAGGATATCAGCCAGGATGTTTATTAAAACGAAGAAGGCGGCAGACACCAGCACCGCTCCCATCACCACGGGGTAATCCAGCTTCTCCAATGCGTCAACCGTAACCTTGCCAATACCCTGCCATCCGAAAATATATTCCACAAAGAATGCACCTGCCAAAAGTTCAGCGAACCAGCCTGTAACTGCGGTGATCACGGGATTGAGCGCATTCCTCAGGCCGTGTCGCCAGATCACCCTCCTTTTACTGAGCCCTTTTGCATAGGCAGTACGGATATAATCCTGGTCGAGCACATCGAGCATTGCGCTTCGCGTCAGTTGTGTGATAATGGCCAGGGGGCGGATCCCCAAAGTCACTGCGGGAAGGATGAGGTTCTGGAGGCTGAGCCGGCGATTCCCTTCGTCGTCAATGGCGAACCAGGACCCCGCGATCTGCAGCCCGGTTAGATCACCCAGCATAAATCCAAAAATGTAAACCATTACGATCCCGATAAAGAATGAGGGCGCGGAGATACCCGCAATGCTCGAAACGATCGCGGTGGTGTCCATCCACGTATTTTGTTTGACCGCAGCCATTACGCCCAGGGGGATGCCGATGACCACCGCGATCAGCATCGCGGTGAAAGCGAGCATCAGGGTGCCGGGAAGTGCCTGGACAAGAATATTCCAAACCGGACGCTTGCTCTGGTAAGAGGTTCGTAAATACGGCACCTTAAGCCCCACCTTCCTTTCGCCTCCAATGAATATACCGCGGAGATCTTTTTGTTCGATGTCTTTCGCGCTGTGAATGGCCAGTGGCGACACATCATTCAGGTAATGGAGGAATTGCCGGATGCGTGGAATGGGCTTTCCCTTGTCGTCGATCAGGTAAAGTTCCTTGCGGATATTGGATTGGGTGATGG
>CAMLEM010000427.1 GCA_946479005.1 uncultured Chitinophagaceae bacterium
CGGGGAACAGTAGCCGATAAGTATAAAGTAGCGATCTCCGGGATCAGCAAAGACAAGATCACCCTGCAGGGAGGATTCGCACTGGGTTTAAATAAAGACCACGAGCTTGCCAAATTAAAGGGCACCGATACCATCGTGCTGGTAAGAATAGATACGGTGCTGGGCGTAAATAAATCCACTGCTACTGTGGTCAAAGGAAACGCGGCAGACCTCCAGGCCGGGGAATTCCTTGATGTGACCAACTGGGTTTCCTCTGTGGCGCCCCCCCTGAAGATCCATATTCCTTCCCCGCTCACGAGCAATGACCAGTTGATGAAGCTGGTAAAGCTTAGCCAGGACCGTCGGTCTTCGGCCAAAGTGAAATGGGTAAACGACCTGGAAAAAGAAGCGCCTTATGCCAGTGTATTTATGAAGAACAATAAGTTCTACATCAATGCTGATGATGGTAAAGGGGCAAGGGAGATAAAGGATATGAGCCTCAATGGCATCCTGGCCCTGACCCCCAAAGATTCCACGATATATTTTGAATTACCCGCCACTAAGGAATTAGCGGAAGCCATTCGTAAACGTCTTTCAACGAACAGGGTACTCTCATTTACTGACGACCCCGATGACGCGCAGTATGTTCTGTTCGGAACACTCAGCCAGGATGGCAAGCCTTCTTATGGTTTGCGCAGGGCCCAGGTTTCCTCACTGGACGCGCAGGGTGTGATGCCGATGCAGACCGCAAATTTCATTGTGTTCAATAACGACCAGCAGTCTTATGGCAATGTGGCCGACAGCCTGTATGAATATGCTCTAAGGCTCTTTAAAGTCAGGGGCTGGCTGCAGATGGCAGGCCCCAGCCGGGAAAAGGCCAAATTTCCTTTTTACCTCGAACTGGTGAATGATAAAACACAAAAACCCGTAGGCCCGGAAGGGGTGAAGATCGGCGATGAGGTCACGCTTCTCATCAAAGCGGATTCAACCGTCTACCAGCCGAATTTCAACCCGGCATCGATTCCCCAGAAATATGTATATGTATTCTCTATCGACAAACTGGGAAAGATGGCACTCATTTATCCCGATGCCACCGGTGGTAACCTGCACAATAAGTTTCCGCAGCTCGACAATAATTTCGAACTGAAGAAAGAAGTGGTACTTACCCAGGTGGATGTGGGAGAGCCCGCGGGAACAGACAATCTTTTCCTCCTGGCCACTGACGAACAGATCACCACTTATGCCATATTGTTTGAACAAGACGGTGTGAGAGGGGTATTGATGCGTGATAAGGGCGAGGCCAACCCCCTGGGAGACATTCTTAACATCGGCAGCGAAAAGACCGCCACCCGGAATTTCAAATCCAAAACGCCGGCGAACTGGGCGCTCTACCGCCTCCAGGTCAAGACAAGCAGGAATTAATGAGAAACCCGCTTTTCATAATGACCCTATTTTGTTTACTGTGTGCCTTAGAGGCCCCGGCCCAAACAAAATTCCTGGCTTACAAGGTCAACGGAAAAGCAAGTTATGTTCTCAAAAACCGCCCCTATGCGCTGAAAGCCGGAAAAACCATCCCGGAAACGGCCACCGTCATTGTGCCGCAGGGTTCCTCGGTGCTGATGATCTGCGAACAGGCATCGAAAGCATTCACACTTTCAAAAGGAAGCCATAAGCTCCTGAATTACCGGAACAGTTGTGATGCCGATGACCAGTCCATCACTGCCAATTACCTGAAATATGTTTGGTGGCAGATGACCCATCCGAACAGCAGTACGGGTGATGAAAAGGCCCGGAATAAAAGCACATCCGGAGCGGTATCCCGCGGATGCCCCGGTGTGGATTTTTTTGTCGCAGATACGATCAACTATTACCGTGAAAACTTCATCCTGAGCTGGCGTGTCTTTGCGCCGGGCTCACGTGCCGATTTTATGTTATATGAAAGCGCGAACTCACCGGCGCCCCTCCTTTCTTTACCTATGAAGGAAGATCATATTTTCCTGGACAGTATCAGGAACTGGCTTCAGCCGGGGCAACGTTACTATTGGACCATTAACCTCGATGGGAACCAGGTTTGCGACCGGAAGACCATACAGGTTTGGGAAACCGGTAATTTCGAAGAGACCCTGGGCGAATATCAGGAAAGCCTGATCCAGGATATGGACGAGGCAGAGAAGACCTACCAGATGGGGTTTATACTTGAGCAGAACGGATTTTTAGGGGAAGCCTATGTGTTTTATAAAAAAGCCCTGGAACTGGCGCCAGGTAGCGACAGGTATAAGAGGACGGTAAAAAGGTTCCGGCAGGATTTTCTTGAGGAAGATTAAATAAAAATACCGGGGTATGGGTATTACACCCGATAGTTTTTATGCTTATCATTGTTACGAAATTTAAAACCAAATATTTCACCAATACAAAAACTACAAAATGAAAAAACTGATCCTCGGAATGTTTGTAACGGCCTGTATGCTGTTCGCATTTTCCACCACCACCTATGCACAGAAAAAAATTACGCGTGATGTGAAAGCCACAACCGTGGAAGGCACCCGCAGCTCCAACCCCAACATCAAGTCGCAGGCACC
>CAMLEM010000428.1 GCA_946479005.1 uncultured Chitinophagaceae bacterium
AACGAAAACGATGCGGTTTGTTTTCTTCAAAGAACCGAGGATGAGGTGCTGCAGGTCGAAAGGCAAAAGCGTTTGCACATCCACGACCTCGCAGCTGATCTGCTCCTGTCCCAGTACATTCACGGCATCCTGGATGATGCGCAGGGTTGAGCCATAAGAAACGATCGTTACGTCCTCACCGGGATGAATGATCTCGGGCACGCCCAGCGGTACGGTGAACTCCAAAAGATTGGCGGGAAGCTTTTCTTTCAGCCGGTATCCGTTCAAACATTCCACGATCAGCCCCGGGTCGTTGGAGCGCAGAAGGGTATTATACATCCCCACCGCCTGCGTCATATTGCGCGGAACACAAACATACATTCCCCTGAGCGCGTTGATCACCATTCCCATCGGCGATCCGCTATGCCAGATGCCTTCGAGGCGATGACCCCTTGTTCTTACAATGAGCGGGCAGGATTGCTTTCCCGCCGTGCGGTAATGCAGCGTGGATACATCATCACTGAGAGGCTGCAGGCCGAAAAGAAGGTAATCGAGATACTGGATCTCAGCAATGGGCCGGAGTCCCCGCATCGCCAGGCCGATGGCCTGTCCCATTATGGTCAGCTCGCGGATGCCGGTGTCGAAGATCCGCTCTGCACCATATTTCTGCTGCAAACCACTGAATCCCTGGTTCACATCGCCGATATAACCCAGGTCTTCCCCGAAGGCGATCACCCGGGGCTCCTTTTCAAACAGTGAATCAAAATATTTATTCAGCACCTCGAAGCCATTCACCATCGCGGCATCAGGAGGGAATACGGGCTTCACTACCGGCACCTTCAGCGCGCTTTTTGGACCTTCGTTGTAAAGATGAGTATTGTAGAGCTGCGCATTGGCTTTTTTCAGTGAGTCGTAATGCGCTTTCAATTCGGCGTTGTGTTCTGTTTTCCGGATGATGCTGTCGGCCGCCTTCATCACATCGCGGCGAAGGGGCTCGCGGAGCGCGGCAAGCTCACGGATGATGCCATTCACTTCCTGCGACCGGCCGGGGATATCATTCACCAGCGATACCAGCGCCTTCACCTCTTCCTTCACCGGCGTAATGAATTTCTGCCAGGCATTCGACCGCGCTTCCTTCACGTGGTCCCTCGCCTCTTCCTCGATCCTGTCGAGCTCCCCCGCCTCAGCAAGTGCATTGCTGATCATCCATTCCCGCATCTTGCGGAGCCCGTCCCATTCCTTTTCCCATTCCAGCCGCTCCGGTGATTTATAACGTTCGTGGCTACCCGAAGTGGAATGTCCCTGCGGCTGGGTGATCTCCTCCACGTGGAACAAGACCGGTGTATGGGTTTCCCTTGCCAGCCGGATGCCTTCTTCGAAGGTTTCGCAAAGTGCTGCATAATCCCAGCCCTTCACCTTCATTATGCGGATGCCATTGCTGTCGCCATCTTTTTCCATCCCGCTCAGCGCCTCCGAAACGGAAGCCTTGGTGGTCTGGTATTCTTTCGGCACCGAGATCCCATAGCCATCATCCCATACAAACACTGCAAGGGGAACCTGCAGCACCCCCGCCGCATTGATGGTTTCCCAGAAATGCCCTTCACTGGTGGAAGCATCGCCAATGGTGGCGAAACAAACCTCGTTACCGTTGTCGGAAAACCGCTTCAGCTCCTCCAGGCCAGCGACCGTACGGAAGGCTTTTGATGCGAAAGCAAGCCCCAGCGCCCGGGGCATCTGCCCTCCCGTGGGGGCGATATCAGCCGAAATGTTTTTAAGCGAAGCCAGCTCCAGCCAGTCGCCGTTCTCATCCACCATTTTGGTAGCGAAATGGCAATTCATCTGCCTGCCCGAACTGAAGGGTTCCCGAACCGGGTCGGGGTCGGCATAAAGCTGGGCGAAGATCTCTTCCACGGTGGCCAGGCCGGCAGCCAGCATAAAGGTTTGGTCGCGGTAATACCCGCTGCGGAAATCCCCCGGGCGGAAGAACTTGGCCATCGCCACCTGGGCGATCTCCTTCCCGTCGCCGAAAATGCCGAATTTGGCCTTGCCGCCCAGCACTTCTCTCCTGCCTAAGAGGCTGGTTTCCCTGCTAATACAGGCAAAACGGTAATCCGTTAACACTTCTTCGCGGAAATTTTCGAAGGAGAGCTTGGCAGCTTCATCAGGAAGCAAAGCATTGGGGTTCTGCATACGGCAAAAATACGTTTTCCCTCCCTTGCAACTACGCTATAAAAACTGGCATCTTTCACTTAAATTTGAACCTCTCAAAACAGGATAATGGTAAGAAAACTACTGATCCCGGCCTTTTTCCTTGCCTGCGTGCAGCTCTCTTATGCCCAGGAACCCGCGGCGAAGGAGGTTCTTAAATTCCTGGAAACCGAACACGATTTTTCCAGCATCCCGCAGGGAAAGCCCGTGTATTATCATTTTGAGCTGGTAAATACAGGCGATCAGCCGATAAAGATCGACGAAGTGCACGCCACCTGCGGATGCACCACGCCCGAATTCAGCCGCGAGCCGATCGCACCGGGCGCCACAGCGAAGATCAAAGTCGGATATAACTCA
>CAMLEM010000429.1 GCA_946479005.1 uncultured Chitinophagaceae bacterium
AAGACCGCACACTGTATGCCACAGGAAGAAGCGGCTGGGATGCATTGCCGGTTCCCGAAGAGGAATGGATGGAACTTCCCGCAGGAGGTTCACTTTATGAATTGCCGGGCCGCAAAGGGATTGGCATTGATGTAAAGAGCGGCGAAATGCGCCTTTGTGAAAAAGGCTGGGCCGTTGCCGCCTTCATCCCTCCCGCGCATACGGGATTATACCTCGCCGCGTATGAGACTTCTCCGGATGCTCCGACCCTCCCCCTGTTTTGTTACACGGCTGCCGGCTGGCAGGATGAAAAATTCTTTGTCCCCGCGCTTCGTATCGAACCCGATATCCGCCAGGATTGCGAAGGTTATGATGACGCAAAGATCCGCGAAGGCGTTCTGGAATTACAAAAGCATTACCCGCACAACCGCCTGGTTTCCCATCTCACCAATAATTGCGCGCTTGCTTATCATTGTCCTGCTGCCAGGAATTTCGCATTGGGAAGATGGGAATGCCCTGTGCCGGCTTCCCCTGCCTGCAATGCGAACTGCGTCGGCTGTATCTCACTTCAACCCGATGAGGAAACGATCGTGTCAACACAGGATCGACTTGATTTCAAACCCAGCGTCGAAGAGATCGTGGAATTCACCGTACCGCATCTTGAATCTGCCCCCTACCCTATTATCAGTTTTGGCCAGGGTTGCGAGGGCGAACCTCTTCTTATGTGGGAGACCATCCGCGATGCCATAAAAGAGATCCGCAAGCACACCCTGAAGGGTAGCATCAACATCAACACGAACGGCTCCCGGCCTGATGCAGTAAGAGCGCTCTGCGAAGCCGGGCTGGACTCGATCCGGGTGAGCACCAATTCAGCGCGCAGTCATATTTATACGCCGTATTACCGGCCCAATAATTATGTTTTCGAAGACATCGTTGAAAGCCTGAAGATCGTGAACTCCTTTGGCGGCTGGACCTCCATCAACTATTTCGTTTTCCCCGGGATGACGGATTCCCTTGAGGAATATGAAGCCTTGCGAAAACTTATCCGCGACACCGGGTTGAAGATGATCCAGTGGAGGAATTTCAATATTGATCCCGACTGGTACCTGGGAAAGATCGGGGTAACGGATACGGGTGAATGTATGGGAGTGAAAACCCTGATGCAAGAGTTGAAGAAAGAATTTCCTGAACTGCATTATGGTTATTTCAATCCGCCAATGGAAAGAATACAGGGGAATTTCGAAACAGATTTCGCGCATCGTTGATTGAGAACGGTCAATAACGCAGCGAACGCGGCGTACCGCTGCGCCGCCGCATTAAGGCTGTTCGGCTGTTCGGCTTTTTCACAGTTAAACCGGGACTATAACATTGCATAAACCAGCTCCCCATATCCTCCCCCTCATCGTCTTCGCACAGTTTGCCGGCACTTCGCTTTGGTTCGCAGGCAATGCCATCCTAGGGGATCTCGAGGCTGAAGGCAACACCCTTTCATTAGGCTGGATCACTTCGATGGTGCAATTCGGATTCATCACCGGCACCATTTTATTCGCCGTGTTTTCCGTTGCCGACCGGTTTAGTCCTTCAAAGGTTTTTCTCTTCTCCAGCATTTGTGCGGCAATTGCCAATGTGTTCCTGATCGGTTTCGCGGAATCGGAATTCACGGCGGCTGCCTGCCGTCTCCTCACGGGATTTTTTCTTGCCGGCATTTATCCCGTTGGAATGAAGATCGCTTCCGATTGGTTTCAGTCGAGCCTGGGCCGCGCGCTTGGATATTTGTTAGCGGCCCTGGTATTGGGAACCGCCTTTCCCCATCTCCTGAAGGCCGGGTACTTCCAACTTGAATGGAGAAGCTTATTGGTGTTCATTTCTGTGCTCGCGGTGATCGGCGGCCTGGTCATCGCCTTCATCGTAAAGGATGGGCCACACACAGCTTCCAAAAAAACAGGTAAGATCCAGCCGGGATTTTTTACGATGTTCAGTGACCGCCGGTTCCGACAATTTGCGTTCGGATACTTCGGGCATATGTGGGAGCTCTACAGTTTTTGGGCCTTCATACCCGTCATTCTTCTTCTCTATGGCATTCCTGCGGGCTCAGTTCCGGCCTGGTCATTCCTCATCATCGCCATTGGCGCCCTGGGCTGCATCGCCGGCGGATATGCATCCCTGAAGATCGGCAACGCGAAAGTGGCTTTCATCGCTTTACTGGTATCGGGTCTTTGCTGCCTGGGTTCAGGGTTCATCTTCCAACTATCTCAACCCCTGTTCCTGTTTGTGATGCTGGCCTGGGGAATCGCGGTGATTACCGACTCTCCTCAATTCTCCACCCTGGTAGCGCAAACAGCTCCTCCGCAACTCAAAGGGACGGCCCTGTCCCTTGTTACCAGTTTGGGTTTTGCCATTACCATTCTCAGCATCAGCCTGCTCGAGTCCGTCATCGAAAAACAGGTTCTTCCCGCGCGATGGTGTTTCCTGGTATTGTTCCCCGGACCGCTGTTGGGGTTGATGACGATGCGAAGAGTTTGAGAATCAGTGTCAATTCGCATCTATGTATTTGTCC
>CAMLEM010000430.1 GCA_946479005.1 uncultured Chitinophagaceae bacterium
TGTGTATTCAATCTGTGAAATCTGTGGGAAATCTATTCCTTCTCCATAAAAGGATATCTATAATCCACCGGGGGATTAAATGTTTCCTTGATGGTCCTGGCACTTAACCAGCGATAAAGATTGAGGATACTTCCTGCTTTGTCATTTGTACCACTGCCTCTGGCACCGCCGAAGGGTTGTTGTCCCACTACAGCCCCCGTGGGTTTGTCATTGATGTAAAAATTCCCGGCCGCGTTCCTCAGTTTCTCTGTCGCCAGGTCGATGGACGCGCGGTCACTGGAAATAATCGAACCGGTCAAACCATAAGGTGAAGTGGAATCCACAAGTTCCAACGCCTTTTCAAACCCATTGGCCGGGTAAATGTACACGGTGAGCACGGGCCCGAAGATCTCTTCGCACATCGTGACATATTTCGGGTTCTTCGCTTCAATGATCGTAGGCTGAACAAAATAACCTTTGCTTTTGTCACACTTCCCTCCCACCCAGATCTCGGCTTTGGGGTCCTTCTTCGCGTTGTCGATGTATTCTTTGATGTTATTGAAGCTCTTCTCGTCGATCACCGCGTTGATGAAATTGGAGAAATCCTCCACCGTTCCCATCTTAAAACTCTTTACGCCTTCGATCAGTTTTTTCTTCACTTCCGCGGCGATGTTTGAAGGAATGTATGCTCTCGAAGCTGCGGAACATTTTTGTCCCTGGAATTCAAAGGCCCCGCGCAGCAAAGCGGTGGCCACCACGTCGGGGTCCGCGCTCTTGTGCGCGATCACGAAGTCCTTTCCCCCTGTCTCCCCAACGATCCTCGGGTAGGAGCGATACATCTTCATATTCCTCCCGATGGTATCCCACATCGAATTGAACACGCCGGTGGAGCCGGTAAAATGAACACCGGCAAATTCGCGGTGATTAAAACAGACTTCACCTAGAACCGGTCCGCTTACATAGACGAGGTTGATCACCCCATCCGGCAGGCCAGCCTCTTTCAGGATGCGCATAAACATCTGTGCTGAGTACACCTGCGTATTGGCAGGCTTCCATACCACCACGTTCCCGCACATCGCGGCTGAAGTGGGCAGGTTACCTCCGATCGCGGTGAAATTAAAGGGCGTGACGGCGAGCACGAACCCTTCCAGGGGGCGATACTCCATCCGGTTATGCATTCCCGGTCCGCTGATGGGCTGTTGTTTATAGATCTCTGAAAGAAAATGCACGTTGAAGCGAAGAAAATCAATGAGCTCGCAGGCAGAATCAATTTCGGCCTGGAAGGCATTCTTACTCTGGCCGAGCATCGTGGTCCCGTTGATGTAAGGACGGTACTTCGTGGCCAGCAGTTCCGCCGCGCGCAGGAAAATATTCGCCCTGTTTTCCCAACTCATCGCCGCCCAGTTCTCCTTCGCAGCCAGTGCCGCTTCAATGGCCTGGTCGATATGCTTCTTCTCACCCGCGTGGAAATATCCCAGCGTATGCGAAATTTCGTGGGGAGGGTGAATGGCTACTTTCCTGCCCGTTCTCACTTCCCTGGCACCGATATACATCGGGATATCCATTTCGGTTTTCTTCAGCTCTGCCAGCACCTGCTTCAGGCGCTTGCGCTCGGGTGAGCCGGGAGCATAACTCAGGACCGGCTCATTCACCGGCATCGGGTAAGAAAATGTTCCTATCATTATCTTGTTTTTTTAGTTATCAGCAAGTGAACAATTAAAAGTGAACAGCCCTCTCTGTTAGCAATTCACTATTCATTATTCATTATTCGTTATTCGTTATTCATTCTCCTTGGATTGCATCAGGTAGGCTTTAATAAACCCATCCAGTTCTCCGTCCATCACGGGCTGCACATTACCCACTTCGAAATCCGTCCGGTGATCCTTGATCATTTTGTAGGGATGGAAAACATAGGATCGTATCTGGCTTCCCCATTCGATCTTCTTCTTGGTGGCGTTGGTGGCATCTTTCAGTTCGTTTCTTTTACGCAGCTCTTCCTCGTACAGGCGGCTCTTCAGCATCGTCATTGCTTTCTCCCGGTTTCCCAATTGGGAGCGTTCGGTTTGACAAACTACCACGATCCCCGTAGGAAGGTGGGTGAGCATCACTTTGGTCTCCACCTTATTCACGTTCTGACCCCCCGCCCCGCCGCTACGCGCTGTTTCCATTTTAACGTCGGCATCCTTTATTTCAATATTGATGGTATCATCAACCAGCGGGTAAACAAAAACCGAAGCGAATGAAGTGTGCCGCCTGGCATTACTGTCGAATGGCGAGATCCTCACGAGGCGGTGCACCCCGCTCTCCGCTTTTAAGAAACCATAGGCGAATGGACCATCGAACTGCAGGGTGGCGGTTTTTATACCCGCCCCATCACCCCAGACCCAGTCGAGCTCCGTCACTTTCCAGTCCTGGCGTTCACCGTACATCCGGTACATCCTGGCAAGCATTTCCGCCCAGTCCTGGCTTTCTGTACCCCCTGCTCCTGAATTGATCTGCAAAACAGCAGGAAGTTCGTCTTCAGGTTCATTAAGCGTAGCCTTGAATTCCGCTTCT
>CAMLEM010000431.1 GCA_946479005.1 uncultured Chitinophagaceae bacterium
CCAGGTCGGTGGTTCCGCCACCAATGTCAACGATGGCCACGCCGGCTTCCAGGTCTTCCTGCCCCATTACGGCAGAAGAAGAGGCCAGCGGCTGGAGCACCAGGTCCTTGGTATGCAAACCGGATTTCTCCACGCTGCGGTTGATGTTCTTAATGGCATTCTTGTCGCCTGTGATGATATGGAAATTGGCGCCCACCTTCACCCCGCCATAACCGATGGGGTTGGGAATGTTCTGGAAATTATCAACCGTAAACTCCTGCGGGATCACATCGATGATCTGGTCACCGGCCGGGATATAGGTCTTGTACTGGTCATTGATCAGCTGGTCGATCTCCTTCTGGGTGATCTCCTCCTCCGTTTTCTGGCGAACGATGTCGCCCCGGGTTTGAAGGCTTTTAATATGGTGACCTGCGATCCCGACATACACCTCGCTTACGGCCAGGTTGGGGTTAGAAGCATAGCAGTTATCCAGCGCAGTCTTTATCGCCTTGATGGTTTCATCGATGTTCAGCACCTGGCCGTGCTTCACACCATTTGAATTGGATTTTCCGAATCCCAGGATCTCCAGCTTGCCGAACTCATTTTTACGACCGGCAATTACGGCGATCTTGGTGGTACCAATGTCAAGACCGACAATAATGGGTTGTTCGTTGTTCATAATCGTTGTTTTTAGTTGTTGTTTTTTATAAGATCGAAGTGTTTAGTTATCATTATTTTCTTTTTTCTCAACTTTCTTCGGCATCACCGCTTTGGGCACGCGCTCAGTGGGAACAGATGTAGTTTTCACAGGATTTGGATCACTATGGGTTTCCAACGGTAATTCAGGTTTTTCAGGCTCTTTTTCATCGGTGTCGAGCTTCACGATCGGTTTTGGCCGGCTCGATGCCGTGGTATCGAACTTCGCATCGCGGGCCTTTTTCAGAAGCCTGTCCACATTCTTTCGCAACTGAACGGAATCCACTTTTCCGCCCGTTCCATATTGCGAAGCCACCACCTGTCCTCTATACTGTACATCGATATGACGGTATGCATTCAGTCCCATCTTCGTCAAAACCTGCTGGTAGAATACATAGAGCCTTCTGAACTTGGCCGCCATATCCTCACCCGTTCCCAGCTTCACCCGGTGATCGCCAACCACCGGTATCATTTCAAAGCTGCGGTCGGGCAGTATATCGATCTGCGAGACCTGGGCATTCCAGAAAGCATCCTTGATAATGAAATCCCCGGCCGCAGCCACCTGTTTCAAAAGAACACTGTCTTTCCGCGTAAGCTGGATCTTATCCGGAAACCCTGTGAAAACAGGGACCCGCGCAGATCTCTTCACTGAAACAGGGATCTTATTGCCTGTGCTGTCCACGTAAAACGATCTGCCATTCACGGTGAACACCCTTGCCACGGGGATCTTTTCCCTGACCTCTACGTGCAGAATGTCTTTGTTATCGAAATACAATTCGGCGTCGCTGATCCAGCTATCCTGCTCCAGTTTATTCTCCAGCGCTACGAGGTTGAATCCCGCGATGGGTTTGCCCTTGATCGGTCCGGCCAGCAACGCTTCCATAAGCGCAGCTATCTCTTCGCGGTTCATAAACAGGTCGCTCTCCTCGCCTTTCACCGTGATGACATAATCGCGGCAGGTGCCCTTGTTCTTTTTACTGATGGCAGCCATCAGCAGTGTGAACATACCTCCCCCGATCGCCACCCAGAGGGTGATGAACAGGATCTTCCTTATGGTTGACTTCGCGTTCACTTATACATTTTTTAAAATTTCCCGGATCGGCTCCACCAGCAGGTCAATGTCTCCCGCTCCCGCGATGATGAGCACTTCTCCAAATTCCCTGTTGATCGCCGGGAGGTATTTTGTTCTCACCCATTCGACCAGCTCGTTTTTATCCAGCACCTGCATTCTTTCTTTTTTCATTTCCCTCAACAACATTTCACTGCTCACTCCTTCAATTGGCGCTTCCCTTGCCGGGTAAACCGGCAGCAATACCACCTCATCGGCCAGGTCGAGCGCATCGGCAAACCCTTTTGCCAGGTCGCGCGTGCGGCTGTAGAGGTGAGGCTGAAAGATCACCGTGCATTTTCTCTGCCTGAAAAGACTTCGCGCGCTGCTGAGCAGGGCCCTTAGTTCCTCGGGGTGATGCGCGTAATCATCGATCATCACCAGCCGCTGGTTCTTTATCACATACTCGAACCTCCGCTTCACTCCCCGGAAGGAAGCCACAGCGGCACGGATCTTTTCCACTTCAATATTTAAAGAGCTCGCTACCGCTATCGCGGCCACTGCGTTTTCCACGTTATGCATCCCACCCATATTCAGCGTCACCCCATCCAGTTCCTCCCCTTTCACCACCAGGTCAAAATGATAACTGCCCTGGTCCATTTGGATATTCTTCGCATACACATCAGCGCTATCGTTCTGCAGGCTATAGGTTTCCTGTTTTCCTGCCAGTTCCCTGCCCCGCCTCAAACCGAATTGCCTTACCAGGATCCCCCCCGGCCTGACCCGGTGACTGAAATCTATAAAGGCCT
>CAMLEM010000432.1 GCA_946479005.1 uncultured Chitinophagaceae bacterium
ACGGCCTGTGCGAGTATATGATTACAAATGAGGTGCTGGTTGAAGGTGGCCAGGAAATCTTACTCCCGTGCTTCAACAATGGGACCAGCCGGTGGACCACCGGTATTGTTCACCAGGATATGCACGGAATGAGACCGCAGGTGTTCTTCGATGGCTTTCTTTACGGAAGATGGGTCACTGAAGTCGGCGATGACACAACCGTGCTGCTGGCGGAGCGCAATATCAAGTTGCTGTTGCGCTTTCTTCAGTCGCTCCTCATTCCTCGCCAGGAGGGTGCAGTTGGCTCCCATCAGCGCCAGCTCTTCGGCGATCGCGAGCCCTATCCCCTGAGTGCTTCCGCTGACCAGGGCATTTTTTCCTTCGAGCGAGAGATTCATATGGCCAAACCTACGGTAAAAAGTTGTATTTTTTCGCTGCCAAACAGTGCATCACGCAATCCTAAATTTTTCTCTATGGCCGTTATCGCACCTTTCAACCTCAAAAAATGGATCGATGAAAATCGTGACCTCCTGAAGCCCCCCGTGGGAAACCAATGTGTTTATAAGAATGCCGAGAATTTTATCGTTATGGTGGTGGGAGGCCCGAATGCACGAAAAGATTACCACTATAATGAAAGCGAAGAATTGTATTACCAGGTAGAAGGAAACATCGTGCTGAAGATCATTGATGATGGCGTTCCGAAGGACATAGCGATCAACGAAGGAGATATGTTCCTTCTTCCTCCCAAAACACCCCACTCTCCCCAGCGCGGCGCGAACACGGTAGGGCTCGTGATCGAAAAGATCAGGGAAGATGAGGAAGACGAAAAGGACGCGTTTATGTGGTTCTGCGAAAAATGCGGGAACAAACTTCACGAAGACGTACTATTCGTGAAAGACATCGTGAAGCAGCTCCCTCCGGTGATGGACAAATTCTGGGGAAGCGAAGAACTCCGCACCTGCAAAAAATGCGGGGCAGTAATGGAAAAACCGGGTAAATAAACTAGAAAAACTCTTCCTTTTTCTTTTTCAGCTTTAGCCAGTCTTCGGCGTTTCGATGCAGGAGTTTTTTACAGGTTTTTTTATCAAATCCCATCTTTTCGATCAAACGGCCGGGTTTGGCTTCTCCTAACGGGAAGGGATAATCGCTTCCCAGGCAGATGTTATCCTCTCCCATAATGTCCACCAGGAATCGCAACGCTCTCTTATCGTGAACGAGGCTGTCGACCCAGAACTTTCCGAGGTATTTCTGAGGAGACACTTTGTTATCCACTGCCACCAGGTCGGGCCTGACCTTATAACCGTGCTCGATCCTGCCGATGGTGAAAGGGAAGGAACCGCCGCCGTGTGCGAAGGCCACCCGCAGGCCGGGAAATTTTTCAAAAATGCCTCCAAAAATAAATGAGCAAATGGCACGGCTTGTCTCGGCCGGCATTCCCACCAGCCAGGGCAGCCAGTATTTTTCCATTTGCTTTTCTCCCATCATTTCCCAGGGATGCACAAAGATCGCGCAGCCTGCGCGCTCGGCAGCCGCGAAAAAAGGTTCGAATTCCTTTTCCGAGAGGTTTCGGCCATTGATATTCGACCCGATCTGCACCCCGGGAAATTTCAGTTCGTTAATACACCGTTCCATCTCTTTAATGGCCAGGCTGGTATTTTGCAGCGGTACGGTACCCAGGCCGATGAAATGCTGTGGCTCCGAGGTAACGGTTTCGGCGATATGATCATTAAAAAAACGCGAAGTTTCGTATCCGTCGGTGGGCTTCGCCCAATAATTGAAAAGCACCGGGATGGTGGATAACACCTGGACATCAACATCCGTTTCGGCCATATCCTTCATCCTGTCTTCCACGCGGTAGCAATTGGGCTCCACTACACGGAAAACCTTATCGCCTTTCATCATACAGGCATCACACTCCCTGTGTTCCAGGTGGATGAATTCTCCATAGCCGAATTTTTCCGCCCATTTGGGCATTTTCTCCGGCATAATATGCGTGTGAATGTCAATTTTCATGCACCCAGTTTATCAAATATCTTCCCCGCATTCTCCTTCATTTTCTCCGCGATGTATTTCCCGGCATCATCCTGCGCAGTGAGCCTTTCAATAACGTTCATATAGCTCGCTTTATCGCGGGTTTGGCTCAGTTTGAAAACGTTTTGCAGCTCGAGCACTTCGATCCGGAAGCCAACTATGCCTTTTATGATCCGCTGGATGTATTCTTCCGGGAGATTGTCATAAACAGTTGGAGAGTCTGGATCGTATTTCTCAAAATGAAGGGTCAGTTCCCGAAGGAGTTCCACCACGACGCCTTCGCGGCCGAGCATCCGCCGAGGTGGTGCCGGGCCACGCCCCGGTTGTAGTACGCGACGGCCGAGCGCTCCCCGGCCCCGATCAGCACATCGTACTGCGCCAGGGCTTCCTCGTAGCGCCGGGAGTGGACCAGCGCCTCGGCGAGCTCGGTTCGCTGCGGCGCCGAACCCGGCGCGATCTCGACCAGCGCGCGCAGGGCTTCCAGCCACGCATCGCTGCGCCCGCGAAGCTTCT
>CAMLEM010000433.1 GCA_946479005.1 uncultured Chitinophagaceae bacterium
AACCACCGCGCCGGCGCCATCGCCGAAGATCACCGAGATATTACGGCCCCGGGTGCTGAAGTCCAGCCCGAATGAATGCTTTTCCGCGCCCACTACCAGGATGTTTTTATACATACCTGTTTTAATGAACTGGTCGGCCACACTGAGGGCGTAAACAAAGCCGCTGCACTGATTGCGGACATCGAGTGCGCCCACCTCCTTCATTTTCATAGCCCGTTGCAGGAGAACACCGCAACCAGGGAAATAGTAATCCGGGCTGAGGGTGGCAAAAACGATAAAATCGATGTCGGAAGACTGCAGACCCGCTCTTTCGATGGCGATCCTGGCTGCCTCCACGCCCATCGTGGTAGTTGTTTCTTCTGTCCGGTGGGCAAACCGGCGCTCCCGGATCCCTGTTCTTTCCTGGATCCACTCATCGCTGGTGTCCATATATCGGGTCAGGTCCTGGTTGGTGACAACTTTCTCAGGAACGTACATTCCAATTCCGGCAATCCTTGAACGGGGCATAGCAATCATTTATGGAGACAGGAAATTAAACTAAAGGAACAAAAATTCCCCTTTCCCGGAGTAAGAAATTCCACAAGCCTCAGAATGTTTGGAAATCCCTGTTTAAAACCATTGGCACATTTTTTTCAAGAACTTCTTTCCTTACCGTTAAATGTAACTGAAGATGAAAAGCGTCCTTTTACTGCTGGCTATTTATTCACTGATATTTCACCAATGGCAAAAGGAAAAAGGCACGGCGGAAGCCCGCTTAAACCCGGACCGGAAATTGCTGGTGGAGAAGAAGGATCAGGAGCAACAGGAAGCGGTACGCTTCACAGCTGCGGCTCAGTTCTCAAACCTGTACTCCCGCCTGAATAACAGGTAGGCCGGGTAAACAAAATATTGGCATATTGAATATGTCGTAGGTTTTCTCTTTTAGGGGTGGTTCAATGGGAAACCTGAGAATATACCCTGAGAACCTGATACAGGTAATGCTGTCGAAGGGAAAAAGAGAAATAAAAGGGTTTTGGTTAACACCAGAACCCTTTGTTTTTAGGGAGCCTGAAAAGGTACTTCATTCAGCTTCAGTACCTCCCTGCCAAACCTGTCGCATTCAAGGATCACTGACTGTATATCTTTTGATTTTATATATGATCCGATCACGTGATCCCCGGCCGATGCAATGGCAATCTCCTTTTTTAATGAAACCGGGGTGCTGACCTGCCGGAACATTCTTTTCATTGCAGATACCCTCACCACCTCATCCTGGTGATCTTCATCTTTATAATAATATAACATCAGCAGGGGCTGGTTCACTTTCCTGAAAATGGATTCTTTCATACTGGATTCCAGGAACTCCTCCAATTCCACGGCTGCTTCCATCCTGTATTTATAATTCCAGTATTGGGCATAAATGACGGAGGTATCGCGGGCTGTATTGTATTTCCCCTTAACCATCCGGGCGATCTGAAGCCCCCAGTGATTATTGAGCAGCCAGGCATTGGGATCGTTGATGGCGATATTGGGCGACAAAAGGATCAATCCCGCTATGTCAGGATACTCCGCAGCCAGTCGAAGTGCGAGGCTGCCGCCGGTGGATGTTCCCACAAGTATGATCTTCCTGCCGAGGCGCTTCCCAATCGCATAGGCTCTCTTTGCTGAATTCCAGAGCCTGTCTGCCGTAAGAAAGGCCAGGGGCTCGGTAGTATCGATGCCGTGGTCAGAAAGCCGGCTCAGATAAAGATTACAACCGAATTTCTGTGCAAATTCATAATGAACCGGGTCGCCTTCTTCCTGGCTGGCCGAAAACCCGTGGAGGTAAACGACTACATATTCGGTCGTTGAACGAGTTGAATCATTGAACCAGATGATCCGCGCTTCATTGTCGGGCTTGATCCTGTGCTTACTTTCTTCTTCTTTCACGTATTCTTCAAGTTCAGCGGCAGATGCGGGAACCTGGGGGAGTGCGAGTGAATATTCCGGCTTCCGGGGTTGGGGGCCAAGGAAATAGATCACGATAAGGATCAACAGGAATAAGGCAAGGACCTTCAGGTAACGCATTGATCTTTCTATTGATCGGTAAAATAATAATAACTGTTAAGAGTGCCTCTTTCTTTTGCTCTCCCCTTTATTTGGCGTACCTTTGCCGCCCATTATGCAAATCAGGAACATTGCCATCATTGCACACGTTGACCACGGCAAGACCACATTGGTGGACAAGATCTTACACGCTACGAAAGTATTTCGTGAGAACCAGGAGACCGGTGAGCTTATTATGGACAGCAACGACCTTGAAAGAGAGAGAGGGATCACCATCTTCAGTAAGAATGCGGCCGTAGTTTACAAGGATGTAAAGATCAATGTGATCGATACGCCGGGCCACGCCGATTTTGGCGGCGAGGTGGAACGCGTACTGAAAATGGCGGACGGGGTGATCCTGCTGGTGGACGCTTTTGAAGGCCCGATGCCTCAAACCCGCTTCGTACTGCAAAAAGCGCTTCAGCTTCATTTGAGGCCTCTC